>CACXDX010000141.1 GCA_902766525.1 uncultured Bacillota bacterium
AAATTACACCGGATATTGGCGCGATTATGAGCTGAAGCCCATTGCCGAACTGGATCAGTGCAAAGAGCGGAGCGTTTATGTCGGCGGCATGATGACCGGTGTTCGCTTGAAAATCGATAAGAAGGGGCAGCGTTTTGCCATGTTCGATCTGGAGGATCTGGGCGGAACCGTTCTTTGTTTTGTCTTTTCCGGCGTATGGGATCGTGTTCGGGAATTTTTGGCTGAGGATGCCATCGTTGCCGTTTCCGGAAAGATCAGCAAAAGGGATGATGATATTACTTTGCGGGTCGAAGATATGGTGAGGCTGGAGAATATTTCTTCTCTGGGTGTTCCTTCCGTTTACGGTGACAGTCGTACCCGCAGCAATATCGATATCGATTATTATGCCGAGGGCGCTCTCGCTCCCGTCAACAGCGAAGAGGCCGGTGAGCGGAACGGCGAGAACGATGCGGCTGTTTCGGAAGAAGAGCTTTATACCGTTTTGCCCGATATCGCGCCGGCTCATTCGGAGGTAAAGACCGTGAAGCGCCGCCTTTATCTCAATATCAGTGCCGGGCAAAAGGGGAAAGAACAGGAGCTTGCGGCAAGAAAGCTGTTTGCCCGTCATCGCGGCGGCGATGTCGCTTATTCCTATTATAAAGAAACGAATACGGTGCGTCCCTTCGGCATTACCGTTAATGCCGATGAGGAACTTGTATCCCTTTTGGAAAAGGAATTCGGCAAGGAAAAAGTCTTTGTGAAAATTGTGGAATGAGAGGAAAAAACAATGCGCATCTGTATCTATCCCGGGACCTTTGATCCCATTACCAACGGCCATCTTGATATCATCACCCGTGCGGTCGGTCTCTTTGACAAGGTCATCATTGCCGTTGCCGAAGACAATTATAAAAAGGTGCTCTTCTCCGATGAGGAGCGTCTTGAAATGATCAGAGAAGTGACCGCCGATTTCGATAACGTCGCCGTGGATTCTTTTTCCGGTCTGCTTATGGATTACTGCAGGGAAAAAGATGCGGTTGCCGTGATTCGCGGCCTTCGCGCCGTTTCCGATTTTGAATATGAGATGCAGCTTGCTTTAATGAATAAAAAAATCAATCCCGAGGTTGAAACCGTATTTTTAATGACGGGTCAGCAAAATTCCTTCATCAGTTCTTCCATCATTAAAGATGTGGCGAGTCTCGGCGGCTGTATCGACGGTCTTGTTCCTCCGGCAGTGGAAAAGCATATCCTTGCCAAGTATGAAAAGAAGCATCAGTAACGAAGATTCTTTGCGGTGATGTGAAAAAGCGTATATTTTCCTTTGTCTGAGCGTATAATGGAAACAGCAGGAAAATAAAGAAGGAGGCTTTTTTACGATGAATGACGCCGAAAAAGAATTTTTTACCTTAAAAGATGTGGCTGAACGCTGCGGTACCAGCTACGGTATTGTGAAACGTGATATTGACAAAGGCATTTTGCCCGCTTATCGCGTCGGCCGAAAATATTTTATTGCCAGAGAAGAAATGGAAGAATATGTTTCCGAGGCGCTCAGAAAATGGGGAATGGAGGGGTATACCATACGGGAGATCCTCGATCGTATCCCTTTAAGCTATGCTTTTATTATGGATTTGATCAAAAGCGGAAAGCTCGGCGCCGTAAAGGTCGGGCGCCAGTATGTGATTCCCAAAGGGGAATTCGAACGCTTTATGGCGGATAAACGCATGGATAGCTTAAGGGCGCATTGAAAAATCGACAGAAATCATCTTTTTTTCTGAAAATCCTCCTCTGCGGGGGATTTTTCTTCCTTACGGCGAATATAAAACGGTAGCGGAAAAGAAGGAGGCATTTTTTTGGCTAAATATCGAATCAAAAAAACAGATCCCGATCAATCGATTTGTGTATATTTGAAAGAAGCCGAGAAGAAACCGGCACCGCCGGAAGATGCGCCCCTCAATAAAAGAGATCTCTGGGCCATGGAACGTATTGCCATTTTCTTGGAACGGTCCAAACTGAATTCTTACGTGGAAATGATGGGAAAACCCCTCCGCTGGATGCTGTTGAATCTTTGGGGAGGCATCGGCCGCGGAATCGGCATGGCCATCGGTTTTACGATTCTCGGTGCGGTGGTTTTCATTTTTCTGCAGAAAATCGTTATGCTGAATCTGCCGGTTATCAGTAATTTCTTTGCCGAGATCCTTGATATGGTGCAAAGTTACAGATCGGTATCTCCGTAAACAATAACTCCGCATTATGCGGAGAGAAAACTCGGCGGCATTTTGTTGCTTTTGGTGAGAGGTTATGTTTTATTTTATTCTGATTTTGGTGCTGATCGGTCTCGATCAGGGTGTAAAGTGGCTTGTAGTCGCGCATATGATGCCTTATTCTTCGATTGAGATATGGCGGTTCGTTCATTTGACTTTTGTCCGGAATACCGGCGCCGCTTTCGGTATTTTCGAAGGCGCGAAAGTATTTTTTATTCTTTTTACCATAGCTTTGATCGTGGCTTACATCATTTTTTTCTGTCGCAGACAGGGATTTGAGCGTTACCGCTTGGCCGCTTCTTTGATGGTCGGCGGTGCGGTCGGCAACTGCATTGACCGTATTTTTCGCGGTTACGTTGTGGATTTTATCGATCTCAGCTACTGGCCGGTTTTTAATATTGCCGATATTGCCGTTGTTTGCGGAACGCTGCTGTTGGCGATCCTGATCCTTTTCGGCGAACGTGATCGGAAGCATCAGTGAGAGGGAGGTTTGCGATGGAATTCATTTTTAACGAAAAAGAAGGACAGCGTCTCGATCATTTCCTCGTCTCCCGGTTGGAGGATTTTTCCCGCAGCCGCATCGCACAGCTGGTGAAAGAAGGGGAAATACGGGTCAACGGCAACAAAGTCAAAGCCGGATATGCTTTGAGCCCGGGGGACGTGATCAGCGGAAATGTTCATGCCAAGGAAATTTTGGACGTAGCCGCCGAAGATATCCCTCTCGATATTTTTTATGAGGATCATGATCTGCTTATTGTCAATAAGCCCCGGGGAATGGTGGTTCATCCCGCACCGGGCAGCAGCGAGCATACACTGGTGAACGCTTTGATGGCTCACTGTGACGATCTCTCCGGCATCAACGGCGTACTTCGCCCCGGTATCGTGCACCGTATCGATAAGGATACTTCCGGCTTGCTCTTGGTCGCCAAAAACGATCAATCTCACAAAAGTCTTGCCGCGCAGCTTAAAGAACATTCGATTCATCGGATTTACGAAGGGATCGTCTGCGGCATGGTGGCGGAGCCCGAAGGTATTGTCGATTGTCCCATCGGCCGCCATCCCGTGGACAGGAAAAAAATGACGGTGACCGATAAAAATGCCAAAAATGCCGTTACCCGCTATCGCGTGTTGGAACGTTTTCCCGGATACAGCCTCATTGAGGCCAAACTTTCCACCGGCCGCACCCACCAGATCCGCGTCCATATGAAGCATATCGGCTATCCTTTGCTGGGAGATCCTCTTTACGGCAAGGGTGAAAAGAATCCCTTCTCCTTTAAAGGACAGGCTCTTCACGCGAAAACCATCGGTTTTGTTCATCCGCGAAGCGGAGAATACATGGAATTTTCCGCGCCTCTGCCCGGGGATATGGAAGAAGTTTTGA
>CACXDX010000142.1 GCA_902766525.1 uncultured Bacillota bacterium
GATTGGTACTCAGGGTTTATCTCTACGCGTGAATTCAAGTCCATCCGCGAGGATTGTGACATTTGTTTCATCGCGGACCAGGAGGATCCCCTTCCGGGGAAGTTGTTACGGCGGGAAGTCTTTAAGAAAGGGCTGAAGCGGACCGCGAAAAAAATCATCAAATGCGTGGCGCCCAATATATTTCAATGAAAGACGATTCGGAAAGAATGAAGGCGGTCATAATAGGGGCATCGGATGTTATCAGGCTTTGTACGGCGCGGGCCGTAGGAGCTGCCGGGTATGACGTTGATATCGTAAGAATCGGCAGAAATAGAGGAAAGTATTTAAAGACACCCGATTACTATTGCAAATATGTAGGCAACTACTATTATTATGATGAGACCAGTCCCGTTTCCCTGCCGGATTTTCTGGTTGATAAGTATAGGGACTCCGATCAGAAGCCAGTCCTTTTCACGCTGGGAGACAAGATCACACACATCATTGACGAGGACCGGATCCATTTGGCGGATTTCTTCCTTTTTGCCCATTTGAAAGATGGCGGAAGCTTGTCTGAATTGATGGACAAGCATTATATGAAATCGCTGGCTGCATCGGCCGGATTGTCTGTCGTGGAGGGATGGCCGGTCATTTTTAATGATGGCGAATTCTCCATTCCGGATAATCTCAGGTTTCCTTGCTACGTAAAAGGGCTTTATAGTTATTGGGATTCCAAGCCCATTCAAAGAAAGTGCAATGACCGGGCGGAACTCGTGGCGCTGACACAGTTTTGCAAGTCGGTTTATCCTCATTCGTTGTATGCGGAGGAGTTCGTGGAGAGTCAGACAGAGATGGGGATGATGGGGGTTTGTGACGGAGAGAACTGTATCATCCCGGCAGAAACCGATCTCGTCCTGATGGCGGAAGGCGCAAGCCATGGCGTTTCTATCCTGGGTCGTGTGAAACCTGTCCGGGAGGACCGTACCATAGCGAGTTGCGTTGGACGCTTGTTGCAGAAGATGGGGTATGTAGGCATCTTCAACATTGATTTTATAGAAACAAAGGATCAGTGCTTTTTCGTTGAATTGAATCTTAGATATGCCACATACGGTTATGGCATATTCAAGTCGGGAGTGAATTTCCCAGCCCTTTTTATCGACATATTACATGGTACGCACAACCCCCATTTTGTCAGTAAAATAGATTGCGGTCATACCTATCTGAATGAAGAGGTCGCTCTTGAAAGTGTCATCGAAGGAAAATTATCGATGAGCAAATACAAGGAAATTGAAAAGCAGGCAGATTTTCATTTCGTTCAAAATTCCGGAGACCCAAGGCCAATGCGGCACCTTAAGATTCGGTTTGGCATAAAGTGTCTGTTAACATTGAAAAAACGGATTGGCAGAAAAGGGAGAGACTATGATAATTGATTTCTCCTTGTTTGTCGTCTCAATGGTTTTTGCATTATTGGGGTTATTGCTGGAAGATATAACTTCAATGGGGATAGAATGGATGGCCGTCTTTAGATATCTTCCTTTACTTGTTATATATATAAAGCACTTCAGAAAGGATTTTTCCTCTTTTATTCCGCTTCTGTTTTCTTTGTTTTTGTTCTCGCTGTCTTTTTTGAGAGGACATTACAGTATGTCCGGGATGCTTTCAACCATTATGCTTCCGGTCGTTTTGTTTGTTTATACGAAGGTCCGCTTTTCACGTAGGCAGATTTCTATTATCGCCCTGTTAGTACTGGCCTCTCTATTCCTCTATTACATCATCAGCCTTGTCAGACGTCATTCCATCAATCCCAATCAAATTGCTTTTAAGATACTGATTCTTACTGTCATTTATTTCTTTTGTGTACATACAAACGACAGGAGAAAACGGATTGTCATTCATACCCTCTACGACAGAAAACGTACTATCGGAGCGCCCGGCTTTATCCTTCTTTTTACAATCTCTTTTTTCCTGATCCTGTTCACGAAGTCCCGGAATTCTTTGTTGGTGTATCTGATGCTGGCGGCTGCTTTCGTGGTCAGGGAAAGAGTCGCAAAGTGGAATGTGTGGGGATTATTGATGTTTGGGCTTCTCGTCCTTTATTTCGTGTATCCTTTTGTATATTGTCTTTTGTCGGATAGTTTTAAGGGCACGGCGGATACGGAAATGATGGGGCAGGATGTTTTCTCGGGACGAGAATATATTTGGGCATCCATTTTTGCACAATTGACCGATTCTAGTCATTTTCTTTTTGGCGGGATCGATACGGACTGGTGGGGTAAGAGTATGCATAATTCGGCGATAGATATTGTTGTGCGTTATGGGGTCCCTGCTGCGGTGATTATAGAGTTGATCATCTTTTATTATTTCAAAAAAGTATGCTTGATGTGCAATAATCATTATCGGCCCCTTCTTTTGCTAATCATTACAACTATGATCTGGGGGTTGAATGAGTCCGGGCTTTTTTTACGCTTGTCGTACTTCCTCTATTTCCCCTATTGCATTCTTCTCTCGAAGAATAAGGGAGTCGGACAGCAGATCATAAAATATAGCCAAAATACTTTGAGGTAATGAATATCCTTATCATTTCTCACGGAATTCCATCAGAGAAAGACCCCCAGTGGGGATGCTTTGAGTTGGACCAGGCACGTGCATTGATGGCTTTGGGGCATCGTGTGAATATGGTTGCAGTTGATGCACGTTTCCGCTCCAAAGAAAGAAGATTCGGGTATAGGCACCAGGTTTTTGATGGGGTGGATGCCTGCAGCTTCTTTCTTTTTCCGATCGGGTTGCTGCGAATTGCCTGGTTGAGGATTTGGGTAAGGGATTTGATGATGCTGTCGCTATTTCGACATATGGAAAGGCTTTATGGGCTCCCTGATGTGATTTATGCCCATTTTTTCTTCTCGATGTCGCAATTGAAACTGGTGAAACGCCATTACCCCGGAATCCCCATCGTCGGTATTGAACATGCGGCGCGGATCATAATGAAGAACGTTTTTACGAAAGGGGACAGTATTCAGCTCAAACGCGGTTACGGCATTGTAGACAAGTTGTTGTCCGTATCTCCGGCACTGCAGGACGCTCTATACAGGAAAATGGGGGTTCGCTCGGAAGTGCTTTACGATATGGTCGGCGGGGAATTCCTTGCTGCGGAGATGCAGCGGGAGAGTCACTCTCCTTTCAGGTTCGTCACCACGGGATCGTTGGAGGAAAGGAAAGCGATCGACCTGATTGTCAAGGCAATGGCCGAGATCCGGGATCAGTCGGCGGAGCTTTACATAATAGGTGACGGTCCGGAGCGGGAGAAGATATCGGATCTGGCCCGATCCCTGGGTGTTTCCGGACGTGTCCGTCTGCTCGGTCGGTGTGACAAACAACGGATGATAGACTTGTATCGGCAGAGCGACGCCTTTGTGCTCGTGTCCCGCGCGGAAACGTTTTGCGTCGTGAATATCGAGGCGATGGCGATGGGGCTTCCCGTAATCAGCACGCGCTGCGGCGGCCCTGAATTCTATATCGATGAAACAAGCGGTTTTTTGCTCGACGTGGACGATTATGACGGCCTCGTGAAGGCGATGGACGACCTCGAGCGAAATATTGAAAGATATAAACCGGAAGCGCTCCGCGAATTCGTGCGTTCCCGCTATTCCGGAGAGGTAATCGCCCGTCAGGCGGAAGAAATCCTGCAAACGGCCGTCGAGCAAAAAAAGAACCAGAAGTAAGAGTTATGACAATCAAGCGTTTCGTAGATCGTTTCAATCAGTTGTATGCAACGTATATCGGCAAGGACGGGATCTGCAAACCCTTTTTGAAGTTGGGGTGCTTCATCGATTATGTTTTTGCATTTGTCTGCCAGGGTGCATCTCTTAATGATTATTTTGCCTATGGCTTCTATAAGTTGAGGCCTAACGGACGAAGGGAGTATATCACCTATCGGAGATATCACCGGATAATGCGCGTATGCAATGATCCGAATGACATAAAGTACTTCCGGGACAAGAGCGAGTTCAATCAGGTTTTCAAGGCTTTCCTCGGACGGGAGAACATAGACCTGGATACGACGACCCCGGAGGAATTCCGTTCTTTCTTTGAAGCGCATAAGGAAATCTTTGTCAAGGAGGTGATGGGCTATCGCGGCAGCAGTGTCAAACTGTATTCCATAACGGATACTGACGCGGACGAACTGTACCGGAAGCTGAAATCGGATTCCGGCAACCATTATGTTGCAGAAAACCGTTTGCGTGAGCATCCAGCCCTGTCGGAGTTCCATCCTGCATCGATCAACACCTTGAGGTTGGTGACGGTATATGATGATAAGAGGGACACCGTCCATTTTATGAGTACCAGAATCCGCATCGGGAATAAGGGTAACTATGTGGATAATTTCCATTATGAAGGGATTGGCGCCAACATTGATATTGAATCTGGCGTTATCAACTCGGTCGGGTATAATGCGCAGGATACGGAATTCCTCTTCCACCCGATAACGGGCAAACAGATTATGGGATTTCAGATACCCGCATGGACGGAATGC
>CACXDX010000143.1 GCA_902766525.1 uncultured Bacillota bacterium
GAAAATGAAAATGAACAGTGAGGTATGATTGAAATGAAGAAAAAAGCGAACCTGACCTGGAACGTGAACCTGCCCAACACCATCACCCTGATCCGCATCGCCATGATCCCCCTGATCATGCTGTTTTTGCTTCTGCCGATCCCGGGGAAATATCTGATCTCGGCGATCCTCTTCGTCGCCGCCGCCGCCACCGACGGCCTCGACGGCCACATCGCCCGTTCCCGCAATCTCGTGACGACGCTGGGCAAATTCCTTGATCCCCTCGCCGACAAGCTCCTGATTCTGGCGACGCTGATCTGCCTCCTGCCTCTGGAAAAGGCCGGGGCCGTGGCCATCATCCTGATCCTCACCCGTGAGCTGATGGTGACCGGGCTCAGAGCCATCGCCGCCGACAAGGGCGTGGTGATCGCCGCCTCCTACTTCGGCAAATTTAAGACCGTTTCCCAGATCATCGCCATCACCTATATCCTGCTGGCCGGCCAGTTTGCCGGGCTCCCCGCCTGGGTCGGCACGCTGCTGCTGTGGATCGCCGTGGTGATCACGATCCTCTCCGGCGCCGACTACTTCTACAAAGCCAAAGACCTCTTCGGTGACAGCTTTGAAGGAGAAGAAGAGGAAGACCCGGCGGAGATCATCTACGACGGCGGTTTGGAGGAAGAAGCGGAGATCATGGACGCGGAAGAAAGAGCTTATGACGAAGACAGAAATAATTGAGCAATTGATTCAACAGGGAAAGACCGTCGCCACGGCGGAATCCTGCACCGGCGGCATGATCGCCGCCGCCATCACCGACGTTCCCGGCGCCTCCGCCGTTTTCGGCTGCGGCGCGGTGACCTACAGCAATGAAATGAAAAGGAAGATCCTCGGCGTGAAGGAAGAGACCCTCAACGCTCACGGCGCCGTCAGCCCCGAAACCGCCCGTGAAATGGCGGAAGGTCTGAAAGCGCTGTCCGGCGCCGATATCGCCGTGGCCGTGACCGGCATCGCCGGGCCCGGCGGCGGCAGTGAGGCGAAACCCGTGGGCCTCGTCTACCTGGCCGCCGCCGCCGAAGACACCGTCCGCGTCAGCAAAAACCTCTTTCGGGGCGACCGTGACGCGGTCAGACGGCAGACGACGGACAAGGCCTTTGAACTGATCGCCGCTGAATTATAAAGAAAAAGCTCCGCGGCCTTTGAGCCCGGAAAAAGGAGAATAAAGCAATGGCAGAAACGAACAGAACCGCAGCGCTCAACGAAGCGATGCAGCACATTGAGAAACAATTCGGCAAAGGCTCCATCATGCGCCTCGGCGACGCGGCCAACATGGAGGTGGACGTGATCCCCACCGGCATCCTCTCCCTCGACGTCGCCCTCGGCGTCGGCGGTGTGCCCAGAGGCCGCATCATCGAGATCTTCGGCCCCGAATCCTCGGGGAAAACCACGGTGGCCCTGCATATCGTGGCCGAAGCCCAGAAGATGGGCGGTATCGCCGCCTTCATCGACGCGGAACACGCCCTCGATCCCTACTACGCCGCCAAGATCGGCGTGGACATCAACGAAATGCTGATCTCCCAGCCGGATATGGGGGAACAGGCCCTGGAGATCGCCGAAGCGCTGGTGCGCAGTAATTCTATTGATATCATCGTCATCGACTCCGTGGCCGCCCTCGTGCCCCGGGCCGAACTCGAAGGCGAAATGGGCGACAGCCACATGGGCGTTCAGGCCCGCCTCATGTCTCAGGCGCTGCGCAAGCTCACCGGTGTGGTCGGGCGCACCAATACCACGGTGATCTTCATCAATCAGGTTCGCGAGAAGATCGGCGTGATCTACGGCAACCCCGAAACCACCACCGGCGGCCGGGCTCTGAAATTCTATTCCTCCGTCCGCATCGAGATCCGCAAGGCCGAAGCCATCAAGGACGGTACCGAACTCATCGGCAACCGCACCAAAGCCAAGATCGTCAAGAACAAGGTCGCGCCTCCCTTCAAGGTGGCGGAATTCGATATGATCTACGGTGAAGGCGCTTCCCGCCTCGGCAGTCTCCTCGATATCGCCGTGGAACAGAAGGTCATCACCAAGAGCGGCGCCTGGTTCTCCTACGGGGAAGACCGCATCGGCCAGGGCAGAGAAAACGCCAAGAAATACCTGAAGGAAAATCCCGAGGTCTACAAGGAAGTGGAAGAAAAGGTCCTCGCCATCATCCACAACAAGGACGTTTCCTCCTTCGGCGAAGATAAGGATAAGGAAGAATCATGACACGGAAAAAAAGGGATCGGGCGAAGCTGCCCGATCCCGTTTCCTATAGTCTCTGGCTTTTGAATTACCGCGGCCGCAGCGAAAAGCAGATGAAAGAGGCTCTTTTGAAGCGGGGCTTTGACGAGGAGACCGCGTCGGAAACGATAGAAAAGCTGCTGCGCTGGGGCTATCTCAACGACGAGACCTTCAAAAAAGAGTGGATCGAACGGCGCAAGCGCAACAACGTCAAAGGCCGCGAAACGGTGAAGAGGGAGCTCAGAGAAGCCGGTATCGACTGCGGCGAGGAGCTCGCGGAGCTCTACAGCGACGAGGAAGAGCGGGCGCTCATCGGAAAGCTCGTCGCCTCCTGGCAAAGGGGCGGCAAGAGCGTGAGTGAGGAGCGAAACCGCTTTTTCGGCCGTCTCTACCGCAGGGGCTTCAACAGTACCAATATCCGCTTCGTCCTCGACGAGATCGCCGGGGCGGAGGAAAGCGAAGGCGTTTTCGAGGAAGACTTTTTCCCCGGCTTCGACGACGGA
>CACXDX010000144.1 GCA_902766525.1 uncultured Bacillota bacterium
CGTATCTTTCGCGGCCATGCTCCGGGAGAGAACATCCGGTCCGATGAAGTAAGTGCCGCCGACGATAAACAGGAGGGAAATGAGATCAATGGCAGTGAAATGCCGATCGAATAAGAAGATTTCATCGGCGGGAGGAAAACTACCCGTTTGTTCCGGGGAAAAATACAAAACCGAAAACGTGCCGATGACGCCGAAAAGAATAAAGAAAAAGCAGATGACGTCGGTGCGCATGACCGAAATCTGTCCGCCGCAAAGGGAAAAAAGGATCATTGCGGCCGCGATCAATATGATGAAAAAATGCTCCCGGGACGTTCCGGCAAAGAAGGAAAGGATTTGAGCCAGTGCCGTGAATTGTCCCGCGATAACTCCGATCCAGGAAACAGCCACCACCAATGCGATCATTTTTGCGGCATTTTCTCCCACGCAGATCCTGCCGACTTCCGCCAAGGTCGCGGCTTTGAGATCCCGGACTTTCCCCGAGATAAAAAAAGCCTGGAGCATCAACCCGAAACTGCCCACGGCCAGCCACCAAAAAGCCGGGAAACCGTTTTCATAACCGTTTGCGGCCACGCCCAATGTGGCACTGCCGCCGATCATGGTTGCCATTAAAGAAAAGAGTGTGACCGCGGTGCTTTGTTTTCTTCCGGCAATGATAAAGGAAGGGAATGTCTTCTCTCTTATCCCCCAGTAAAAGCCGTAGAGAAGGATGACGGAGATATATAATACCAAAAGAATGACCATAGTTCCTCCGATTGTAAACTAAATATTAATTTTAGGTTTACAATTATAAGATAGAACCTGTTAAATGTCAAGTCATAAAGGGGATATGGTTTTTTACGTAAGAAGTATCATTTCGGAATGGGATCCGGGAGTGAACAGGTATATTTTTCCTTCCGATGATTCATGCTACGGGTATCGGGAGGTTTATGATGAAGATCGGAAAACGAATCATCAAAAGTATTCTTTTCATGGTACTGTTTGCGGCGGGAGTATATACTGCGGCTGTTTTTTTGCCGGAAGAGAAGCATGAAACGTCGGCTTTGCTCAGAGAACCCTTTGAAACGATTTATGCCGAGACCGGCGCCGAAATGCTCTCTTTAACGCTGCGCGGCTGGGCTCAAGTGGATGATGTGTATCATGACGGATCTTCCCTTGCCGCCCTTTACCGAAACATTCGGGATGTTCTCGGTAATGACAGGGAACTCTTTCTTGAAGAGTACGACGATGACGGTTTTTCCTCCATCGTCATACGAGGGAAAGCGGAAAACGGCGCGGAGCTCAATCTGACGCTGCAAAGCCTGAGAGAAGGCAGCGACGGTGCCGGAACCTATTTGATTGCGGAGTCCCGTATTTCCGCGGGGAAAAAGGATTTGTCAGGCCTTGATCGTTATACGGCATCGATTTTTTCCGCGCTTAAAGCGGATTACAATCCTTCTCTTTTAATGGAGGGCAAATATAAAAAGCTGATTTCGAAAAAAGAAAAAAAGGAAATCGCCGAAAGCATTTTTTCGGCGGTTGACGGAAAAATAGAGGAACAGGTCAGCGACGGCGCTTATTTGAGCTGCGGCGGCTTCAGCGATATCCTCGGGGGAGGGGTAATGTCCGGCGATCATATGATCAATCTCCAGGTCGCCCTCAGTGATAACGAGGAAGAAGAAGCCACCTATTTGTATGTCGGATCCCCTGTCGTTTTTTCCGATTATTAAGTCTTTTTTCAGGATCCTTTCCATAGATTAAAGGGAAGGAGGTTCTATGGCTTTTTACTCGAAAAGAAAAAACGGCCGTTTTTTGGCCTTGCGGTCATTTTTGCTGTTCCTTATTTTTTTTATTTCCGTCTTAAATACTTTTGTGAGAGCAGATACAAAAGAAGATCCGATGCTCCCCATTGTGTCGGAAAAGGCCGCTCCCGCCGAAACCGTACGGCTGGAACGAAAGGAAACGGGAGAGCGGGAAGAGATGAGCTTTCATGATTATATCATCGGTGTCGTCGCGGCGGAAATGCCGGCAGGTTTTGAATCGGAAGCGTTGAAAGCCCAGGCGGTGATCGCCCGTACTTATGCTCTGAACAAATTAAACGGAGAGGGAGAGGAAACGGCGCTTTGCGATGATCCCGGTCATTGTCAGGCATTTTACGATATCGATCAATTACGAAAAGAATGGGGAGACGATTTTGACGCCGATTATGAACGCGTCAAAAAAGCGGTGGAAGCAACGGAAGCTATCGTCTTAACGTATAACGGTGAGCTTGCTCATACCTATTATCATGCGGTATGCGGCGGACATACGGCTTCGGCAAAGGAAGTATGGGGAGAGGATATCCCTTATTTAGAAGGCGTGAGCTGCCAATGGGACCGGGATGCTCCCCGCTATTGTGAGACGGTTTCCGTACCGATGGAAAAACTGTATGCTTTAGCGGAGGATCCCCGGATCCCCTGCGGCGTTTCGGGATCGGAGAACGCGGCGGAAACAGTTCCCGTGATCGCCGAAGTGACGGAGAGCGGAAGAGTTGCCGCATTGTCCGTCAACGGTGCAGACATTGCGGGAAAAGACTTCAGAGAATCACTGGCCTTGAATTCCACGCGTTTCAGTATCGAGCGGCAGGGGGATTTATTGGTAATCACCTGTGTGGGCTTCGGTCACGGCGTCGGTCTTTGCCAGTATGGCGCCAACGGTTTGGCGAAAGCGGGCAAAGATTTTCGGGAAATATTAAGCTACTATTATCCGGGTACGGAGACGGCAAATATTTAAATAAAAAAAATAGGAAAAAAGAAAAAAAGGGATTGACAGGGAACCGGTGATATGATATATTATCTATAGGTTTAAGTTGCCAAATTGAATAAGGTCAAAGTTATGGAACGAGGTGTGAATCCTCGACGGAAACGGCCACTGTAATGCGGAGTGATCTTCCAGTAATGTCATTGGGAAACTGAGAAGGCGGAAGATCGTGATGATGCTAAGTCAGGATACTTGCTTTGATGATTGCACTGTTTTGCAAACGTTTTGAGAATACCGCACAAAACTATCGGAGTTTTGTGCGTTGTTTTTTTGCTTTGATCTTATCCTCTGAAACCTGCTTTGTGCTTGCCAAACCGGCAAACTCCTCTTTTGAGGTTTCTTTTCCTTTGATTTCCCTTTCGCCAGCCAGAGGCGAAAGGGCATTTTATTTTCTAAAGCGGGTCTGCCGACGGCAGCTGATCGGAAAGAAGGATTTGAGGATCGTTTATAGAAATAGTAAATATGTAAAAAATTATGTAAAAAATATGTAAAAAAATGAGAGGGGATGTGATCGAGCTTGGAACGCTTAGAAAATAAAGTTGCTGTGATCACCGGGGCCGGCAACG
>CACXDX010000145.1 GCA_902766525.1 uncultured Bacillota bacterium
CGATCGCGATAAGGACTTTCCTTCCCCGGTTCCGTCAGTGTACCGCGATAAGCGCGCATCTCATCGCCATTGAGATCGCATACATAAGCTTTTCCCCGGCGAATCAATTCTTCCGCCAGTTCATAAAGGCGCGGGAAATAATCCGAGGCGTAATGGACCTCATTCCATTGAAATCCCAGCCAGGCAATGTCTTCCATAATGGAATCGACGTATTCCGTATCTTCCTTGACAGGATTGGTATCATCAAAACGCAGATTACAGACGCCATTGTATTTTTCGGCAATGCCGAAATCAACACAGATCGCTTTGGCATGTCCGAGGTGAAGATAGCCGTTGGGTTCCGGCGGAAAACGCGTCTGAACCTTTTCAAAGACACCGTTTTCCAGATCTTCATCGATGGCACGCTCAATAAAATTTTTCGATTCCTTTTGCATGGCGCCGTCGGCGCCGCTGTCTGTTTTCATATGATCCATTATGCCCTCCCGATGACAGTCTGATTCAAAAAAAATGTTTTTTTCATGTTGATCGTATCATTAGATTATATCATGCTTTAGAATCAGGCGCAATATCAATCCCTCGCCTTCTCGGCTTTTTTACGAAATCAAAAAAGTGCTCATCATCAAAATAACACATATCCTTGACCTTGCGGCGGTTGACATTCTCTGTACTTCATTATATCATGGAAATATCATAAAAAGAAAAACACGGAGGTATCCACAAAATGAAAAAACTTCTTATGCTTTTATTGGCCGGCGTTTTCATCTTTGCCTGCAGCGCCTGCGGCACGCAGCCCGAAGAAGAAAATGTTGAAGGCGACGACACCGCCATTGAAAATCCCGTTGACGAATCCGAACTTGAAGCGGAAGCGGAAGCTGAAACGGAAACCGAAGCGGGAACAGAGAAAAACACCGCGCTCAGCCAAGATGAAGCCGACGCTCTTTATACAAAGGCCGCGGACGTTTATGCCATCTTCGACAGCAAGCCTTTGCCGACCGATCCCTCGGAGATTATTGAGATCGATGGTATCGACGGTTATGAAATTGTCAGTGTCAACCGATTTAACAGCCTCGATCAAAATGAAGAATTAAATGTATATAACAGTCTTGACCAGTTGGAAACTTTACTTAAAACAGTCTTTTCCGAAGAAATCTGCACCGAATTGATGGACAGTAAAATCTACGCGGAAAAGGACGGCGTCCTCTATGAGCGTCCTTCGGGCCGCGGCAGCGATATCACCAGGGGCAAAGTCCTTTCAAAGAAACTCACTGATGTCAGCGACGACAGCGCCACATACGTCATCAGCGTGGAAAACATCGATCCGGATACGGAAACCGTTGACGGGACACAGGAGGTATCCTATCAGCTGAGCAAAATCAACGGAAAATGGATTTTCACAACCTTTGAGCCTCTCTATTGATCCAACAACACAAAGCCCGGCAAAAGCCGGGCATCATTTTTTATTCGACAAAAAGCAATCGTATGATGAATCATCATATATCTTTTTTAAAAAACTCCTTTTTAGCATTGCGTCAATACCTGTTTTTATGATATGATAAGATATTAAGTAAAGATGATTTACAGGGGTTTATTATGAATGAAATTCGTTTAAGCGACGCAAAACGCATTGTTTTCAAAGTGGGAAGCTCCACCCTCCTCGACGACGGCGGCAAAATCGACGGAGAAGTTCTTCATCGTCTCGCTGCCCTTTGGGCAAACCTGCATAAAAACGGGAAAGAGCTGATCATCGTCACTTCCGGGGCGGTGCAGATGGGGCGTCCTCTGCTCTCTCTCGATCACAAGGGAGATGAAATCCCTTCCAAACAGGCCGCGGCGGCGGTCGGTCAGTCCAAGCTGATGGCTCTTTACGACAGTTTCTTTACGATCTGCGGCATCAACGTGGCTCAAATCTTGCTGACCCGCGGCGATTTCGCCGATCGTCATCGCTACATCAACGCCAGAAATACTCTGAATATTCTGCTTTCCGAAGGAATCATTCCGATCATCAACGAAAATGACACCGTCGCCTGGGAAGAATTGAAATTCGGTGAAAATGATTCTCTCGCCGCGCTGGTCGGCAGTTTGCTTGACGCCGATGTCGTCTGCCTGCTTTCGGATATCTATGGTCTCTACACCGGAGATCCGCG
>CACXDX010000146.1 GCA_902766525.1 uncultured Bacillota bacterium
AAAAGTAAAAGAAATATTTACATCTGTTCATATCGCCAAAAGCGTCGGAGAAATCATATGAATCATAAAACCAAGTATCTACTAAAGAATACCAGTATTTTTACTGTCAGCAATTTTGCCACGAAGATTCTGAGCATATTTTTAATACCGCTTTATACAGGCATTCTTTCCACGTCTGAATATGGCGTGTATGATCTTGTCGGCACATCGGTCAGCCTGATTTTTCCCATTCTGACGCTCAATATCATGGACTCTATCGTGAGATTCTCGATGGATAAAAATTATTCCAAAGATGATATCGGCAAGATCGGCTTTCGCTATGTTTGGATCAGCAGCGGCATTGTTTCGCTTGCTTTGGTCGTTATTTATTGCTTCAATCTCATTCCGGTCATCAAGGAGTATTGCATTTTTATCTTTTTCTATTACTTTACCACTGCCATGAATAACCTGCTGATGCAGGTGGCAAAAGGTTTTGAAAAAGTGAAGACGATCGGGATAGCTGGCGTCATCGGCACAGTCGGGATCATTTCTCTGAATATCCTTTTTCTGCTGGTAATCCGATTAGGCTTGCCCGGATTTTCTTTAGCGACGATACTGTCACAGGTCATTGTGGCGGTTTACTATATCATCAGCATCCGCTTTTTTGAACATCTGAAAAACGGAAAGCGCAATCCCGCCTTGGAAAAAGAAATGCTGGTCTATTGTCTCCCTTTGATTGCGACAACCGTCGGCTGGTGGATCAATGGCGCATCGGACAGATATATCGTTACATTTTTTTGCGGAATTTCAGCCAATGGACTTCTTTCTATTTCCTATAAACTGCCCAATATCATGAATACCCTGCAAAATATCTTCATACAGGCGTGGCAGCTTTCCGCACTGAAAGAATATGGAAACGACAAGACCGCGTTGTTCTACGGACGAATCTTTAATTTTGTCAATTTCATGATGTGTGCCGCCTGTTCGTGGCTGATCATCCTGACAAAGGTTCTGGCGCATCTGCTGTTTGCCAAGGATTTTTTTGCGGCGTGGGTGTATGTTCCGTTTTTGCTGATCAGCTCGGTATTCAATTGTTCTTCCGGATTACTCGGCCCGATTTTAGCTGCCAAAAAGGATTCCAAATCAATGGCGATGTCTGCCGTTTACGGCGCGGGCGCCAACCTGATTATGAATACGCTTTTTGTCTATCTGATCGGGGTGCAGGGTGCGGTGATTGCTACGGCGATTTCAAGTTTGATTATCTATGCTGTCCGCAAAAAGGCGGTCGGGGATGAAATACAGATCGACGAATACCCTGTAGTGCTGATCACATGGGCGCTGCTCTGCGTGCAGGCGGTTCTCGAAATCTACACACCGTTCTGGTGGCTGGAAGCGGTCTTGATGGGCGTTATGCTGTATCTCAACCGAAACCGGATGATGAATCTCATCGGCATAGCAAAGAGACTTTTACAGAAAACAAGAAAGGCGGATTAAAATGAAAGTTGTATCCTTTATTCCCATTAAGCTGAACAATCAGCGTCTCCCGGGAAAAAACACGATGCTGCTCAACGGCAGACCGACCTGTGATTATATCTTTGAAACCATCAGCCGGGTTGACACCATCGACGAAAAGTATGTATATTGCAGTGATGAAGCCATCAAGCCTTATATCAAGCCTTATGAGGACAAGGGCCTTCGTTTTTTAAAGCGGGATCCTTACCTTGACGGTTTTCAGGTCAAAGGACTTGAAATTATAGATCGGTTTGTGAAGGACGTCGATGCGGACGTTTATGTTCTGACCCATGTGACGCAGCCTTTTACCAAGAGCGAATCCATTAAAAAAGCTCTCGAAAAGGTGACGTCTGGCGAATATGATTCCGCGTTTTCGGCGGTTGTCTTGCAGGACTATATGTGGATGAACGGAAAGCCCTTCAACTATGATATGAAGAATATAGTCCGCACGCAGGATCTTGAACCGATCTACATGGAAACCGGCGCCTTCTTTATTTTCCGCAAGGAAGTATTTACCGAGCTGGGACAGCGAATCGGGGAACATCCTTATATCTATGAGATTGATCAATTTGAGGCGGTGGATATTGATACCGCGGAGGATTTTGAATTTGCCAAAGCTGTGGCGGCTTATTTAGGAAATCAATAAAGAGAGGAAGACCGTTTATGAAAAACGTTCGTGTGCTTGACTGCACGCTTCGGGATGGGGGGCGTATCATCGACTGCGCCTTCCCCGATCAGGAAATCAAAGAAATTTCATTTAAGTTGGCTGACGCCAAAATTGATATTATAGAGGTCGGTTTTCTGAGAGACTGGCGAAAGGTCAATTACCAAGGCAACAGTACATTCTTTACGGATGTCGATCAGATTAGACCGTTTGTCAACAGGGAAAAGAAAAACACGCTCTATACGGCCTTTATTGATTTTGGCATGTGTGATATAGATACGCTGAAACCGTATGACGGCACCTCCATTGACGCTGTTCGGTTTGGGTTTACCAAGAAAAATTACGATGAACAGTATGATGAAGTGATCAGATGGGCGCGCGTGATCAAGGAAAAAGGCTACAAACTGTTTGTACAGGGCGTCAATTCCTTAAATTACACCGATCTCGAATTGCTTGAAGTGGTGCAGATGATTAACGCGATTCATCCCTACAGTTTCGGCATCGTGGATACTTACGGCGCCATGTATATGGATGACGTGGACCGCCTTTACGGTCTGATCGATCATAATATGCTTCCGGATATCTGCATTAATTTTCATTCCCACAACAATTACCAGCTTTCCTTTGCCTTTGCGCAGGAAGTAATTAAGCTGAGCGGTACGAGCAACCGACGGATTATCATCGACGGTACGCTCGGAGGCATGGGAAAGGTGGCCGGCAATCTCAATACCGAGCTGATTGTGGATTATCTGGTGCGAAAAAAACACTATGACTACGAGTTTGAAGATATCCTCGATATGCTTGACGATTACATTTACAAGTATTCCCTCAATCATACATGGGGCTATTCCACCGCAGCGATGATGGCAGGCGTTTACAAATCGCACCCCAACAATATTATTTATCTGACCGAGAAATTCCGCCTTGACACCAAAGACATCGGCAAGCTTCTCTCTATGATTGATCCGGCGACAAGACAACGGTATGATTATGACAATATCCAGCGTCTGTACACCGAGTATATTGCCGATAAGATTGATGATCATGAGGCCATTGCCGCCCTCAAGGAACGCATCGAGGGGAAAGAAGTCTTCGTCATGGTGCCGGGCAATATGCTCAATACCTGCCGGGAAAAAATCGAAGACTACATCAGGCAAAACCAACCGGTGGTGATCAGTGTGAATTTTGTATCGGATTTTCCCTCTGCCATCGCGTTTTTCGGAAATCAGAAGCGATACACCAGATTGCAGGAAAAAAGAGCCGGACGGGAAACCATTATTTCTTCCAATGTAAAATCCGACAATGATACAGATATCGTCGTCAATTATCACAGCCTGATCAACCGCGAATATAAATATTTTGAAAATTCAACGATCATGCTTTTTAATCTCTTAAAAAGGGTCAATCCGGGCCAAATAGCGATTGCAGGCTTTGACGGTTTCAGTGAGGACGTCAAAAACAATTATTCCGATGATTCATTCCAGAACGACCGGCACATCAGCGAATTTGCGGCGCTGAATGATGAAATCGGAAAGATGTTTAGAGAAGTGGTGGAAACCATGTCTCCCGCCTGTCGTTTCACCTTTATTACGCCCAGTATCTTTGCTTGAGAAACGGCGTTTTGATCTGAGAGGAAAGTGTTATGAAGTATTTGGTGATGGATGTTGACGGAACGCTGACGGACGGAAAAATCTATATGTCTCCGTCCGGAGAAGCGATGAAAGCATTCAATATAAAAGACGGCTGCGGCATTCATGATTTATTAATTCCGGCAGGGGTTATTCCGATGATTCTGACGGGCAGAAAATCAGAAATTGTCGTAAATCGCTGCAAAGAGATAGGCATCACAGAGATTTACCAAGGCGTTTCCCGTAAAACGGAAGTTTTGCGGCAAATCGTGGGCGATTTATCGGAAGTTGCCTATATCGGGGATGATATCAACGACCTGCCGTGTATGCGGATGATAAAAGAGGCCGGGGGGCTCGTGGGGTGTCCGTCAGATGCTGTCAAGGCGGTGAAGGAAGTGGCTGACTACGTGGCGGAACACGAAGGAGGCAACGGGGCCGTGAGAGATTTTATCGAGTGGCTGCTGTCTGTTTCACCTGCTGTTTAGTCTGAAATCGCACCTGTTTGCGCACCTTCTGTCAAACGAATCATATACTGTTAAGGAAAGTCTGAATTCCTTAGGAGGTATGAAAATGAATGACAGCAACAGATACGGCAGCCGTTCTCCCGTTATGACAGATCAAGGCGGCAGACCGCTGGCGATTGATATCGAATGCGCGACAAAAAGTAATCCCAATTACAGAACAGCTCTGTGGACGGGAGAATATTTGCAGGTGACGCTCATGTGTATTCCCGGGGGCGGCGACATCGGGCTGGAGGTTCACTGTGACACCGATCAGTTTCTCCGCGTGGAATGCGGGCAGGCGCTGGCTGTGATGGGGCCCTGCAAAAATGACCTGTATTACCGCCGGAAGTTGGACAGCAACTGCGCCGTCATGGTTCCCGCGGGAACATGGCACAACCTCATCAACATCGGCAATACGCCCCTGAAGGTGTATTCCATCTACGCGCCGCCTCATCATCCCTTTGGCACTGTGCAGCGAACCAAAGAGGAAGCGCAGTGTTCGGAAAGATAAGCCGGCAGACAAAAAAGACAAAAGAGCAAAACGTCATCGGAACAGCGATTCCTTGAGAATCGCTGCTCCGGTGGCGTTTATTTTTTTCAGAGAAACCAAAAAAAGAAAACGACAGGCTTTTAAGTTATTTT
>CACXDX010000147.1 GCA_902766525.1 uncultured Bacillota bacterium
CGAAAACCATCGGTTTTGTTCATCCGCGAAGCGGAGAATACATGGAATTTTCCGCGCCTCTGCCCGGGGATATGGAAGAAGTTTTGATGCAGCTGCGAAAGAGTAATTGAAAACGATTTTGATGTGACCGTGAAAAGCCGCGTCCTTTACGGTTATCCTTTTTGTTCGAATGAAACTGCGATAGAGTAGAAGAAAATGAAGAAAATTCATTTTGTCAATCAATTAAAATGTTATTTGTTTACCGCCGGTTTGGGGATTGCCGCCGCTTTGGTAATTCGCTGCTTCCTGCGTTTGTTGAACTTTTCGACAGAGATTGTTTGGACAACATTGCCGGATCATGTCGGCTTTTCTTTCTTTCCTGTCATCGTTTGTACCGCCGCCGGCGGCGTTTTGGCGCTGCTGAGGAAAATCGGCGGAGACTATCCCGAGGATCTTCGTACCGTGATGGCAAAGGTCAAAAGGGAGAAACGCTATGACTATAGACCATTGACGGTGATTTTGTTCGCCGCTTTTCTTCCGCTGGTTTTCGGCGCCGCCGTTGGGCC
This sequence comes from uncultured Bacillota bacterium, assembly GCA_902766525.1. Taxonomy (GTDB): domain Bacteria; phylum Bacillota; class Dehalobacteriia; order UBA7702; family UBA7702; genus UBA7702. Next base: position 546 of record CACXDX010000147.1, read on the forward strand.
GGAAGCCGGTCTTACCGGTATTATCGCCGCCCTTTGCAGTTGGGTGGGAGAAAATGTCAAATATGCCAAGACTCACGCGACGGCCTATTCAGAGATTGGTGAGGCGGTGACTTTAGGTGAGCTTTTTCATGCGCCGCTGTTCGGTGTTTTTGCCGTTAGTGAGAATGAGATAGGGGAACCGTCTTCTTTGTCGTCAAAAGGAACGAAACTGCTGCTCTATGCTGTTGCCGTTGCTTCAGGCGCTTTGACCATGGCAACACTCAATCATTTCTTCGGTAGGATATCCTCGGGTTTTCCCTCTTTCACGGCTTTCCCGTTGAAACTCGGGGATTATGCCGCTTTCCCTCTTTATATCGCCGTCGGTTTCGGTCTTTCCCTTTTTTTTGTCGCCGTTGAAAAGCTTATGAAGCGAGCGATGGCTTATATCCCCCGGGGGATTCGGGAGGTTTTTGCCGGTGTTGTTATCGGTATTACAGCGATGACCTTACCTATGATCCTTTTTTCCGGTGAAGAAGAGATGATGATCATAGCGGAGAGCTTTCAAAAATATTCGCCCTTCTTTCTGCTTGGCATCGGTTTGTTGAAGGTGGTTTTCACCGCCTTTTGTTTGCATTGCGGTTGGAAAGGGGGCCATTTTTTCCCGTTGATTTTTGCCTCTGTCTGTATCGGTTACGGCACGGCGGCATTGATTTTTTTTGACAGCGGCGAGCACGTGGTTTTTGCCGCCGCCGTGGTTACCGCGGCCTGCTTCGGCGCTCAGTTGAAAAAGCCTTTAGCCGTGGCAATGTTGACATTGATCTGTTTCCCCGCGACATTTTTACTGTGGACGTTTTTTGCTGCTTTGATTTGTGAAAAGCTGATAAAATGGCTGTCTCCCATCGTGGAATGCGAAGGCGCGGCGACAGAGGGATCAACCTTCTCCATCGATGGAGAAAAGGAGGAACGATGAAGAAACTTCAGATTTTACGTTTGCTTTTAAAGGAATCCGGTGCGGAAAAGATATTTCGGGGGTTTCTGATCTTTTTTTTGATTTGCGCCGCGTTGATTTTGTGGAGAGAACCGGAAATCCGTTCTTATGGTGACGCTTTGTGGTACTGTTTCTCTCTCGTTACCACCGTCGGTTTTGGCGACGTACTCGCTACAACCGCTTTCAGCAGGAGTATTTCCGTTATTTTGTCGATCTATGCTCTACTGGTCATTGCTATTGTTACCGGCTTGGTTGTGAGTTTTTTCAATCGTTTAACGGATTTGCGTCAACGTAAAATTCTGACGGAGATTATGATCGATCCTCAACAACTGCTGGAACTTTCCGAGGCGGAATTAAAAGAACTTGCCAATGTCACCATCGCCTGCCTGAATCAAAAAAGAGGAGGAAAGGGTGCCTCGGAAACTCAAAACGGAGACGAAAGCGGTGATTGAAAGATTGAGGAAGTGGTCTTGCTATTTTTCTTTTTTTGTAGTATAATGATTTTGATATGAAGAACCTTTAAATTGTCCCGTGAGGCAATAAGGCCGTTTTCTATTTTCAGATATCCGCAGCGGGTAATTTATACCTGCCCGGGCAGTCTTA
>CACXDX010000148.1 GCA_902766525.1 uncultured Bacillota bacterium
AATGAAGATAAAAATGATATCGAAACGGACAGTGACATCTTTCACCTGCTTTGTCTCGTAAAAAAAGAATCCTTCGCATATTTATTTCGCGCCGCGGAAAAATATGGGAAAGAGCGCAGTAAAGAAGAAGTCGCCGCTTTTTTTGAGGCCGCGGCGAAAATCCTCGGTGAAAATTACAGCTGCCGCCGCGGCGGAGAAAGACCCCGGCTGATCCTTGCCGAAAAGGATTGGCGGGAAGACGATATTTTTTCCGCCTGGCAATGGGCGCTTTCCGCGCCGATCTTGCTGGATCACGCGATTCAACATCAGTTGATTATTGAAAACTTTTTGCTTGATATAAAAAGAAACGGAGGACAACATGGAAACGATCGTTGGCGTACGCTTTAAAAAAGCAAGTAAAATATATTACTTCGGCCCCGGGAAAATCGATCTCAAAGTAAATGATCACGTTATCGTGGAAACGGCGCGGGGAACGGAATTCGGAACCGTCGTCATTCCCCCCAGAGAAGTCGACGACAACAAGGTCGTCAAACCTTTAAAAGATGTGATCCGCGTTGCCACAAAAGAAGACGAGATCATCCATGAGCAAAACAAAGTCAAAGAGAAGAAGGCCTTCGCCATCTGTCTGGAAAAAATCAAAGAGCGCAACCTGGAAATGAAGCTCATCGATGTGGAATACACCTTTGACGGCAGCAAAATCGTCTTTTGCTTTACCGCCGACGGCCGGGTGGACTTCAGAGAGCTGGTTAAAGATTTGGTCAGCGTCTTCCGCACCCGCATCGAATTGCGGCAGGTCGGTGTTCGCGACGAAGCGAAGCTCGTCGGCGGCATCGCCTCCTGCGGCAGAGTACTCTGCTGTCACAGCGTTTTAAATGATTTTCAGCCCGTGTCCATCCGTATGGCGAAACAGCAGAATCTCTCTTTGAATCCCAGTAAAATCTCGGGAATCTGCGGCCGCCTGATGTGCTGCCTGAAATACGAAAGCTATGATGATCCGAAACAGGATAAGAAGAAAAAAACAAACGTTGATAATGAAGCGGAAATAAGTGAGGAACTTGCCGAACTGGAAGAATAAAACGGAGATCAAAAATGTTAGCAGAAGCCCTTCGCGAATTGGAAGAAAAAGTCAAAACGATGGCGGAAGAGCTCGAAACCATCCGCCGCTACGTTGAACAACTGGAGGCGGATAATGCCTCTATGGAGGCGATCATTCGCAGCAAAAACATGCAGACGTCGGGCAAAGCCAACCTCCGGGCACTGTTCGACGCCGGGTTCCATATCTGTTCCGCTCATTTCGGAGAAAGCAGGGACGGAGACTGCCTTTTCTGCGCTTCCCTTCTGGACAAAGAAGCGCTCCATCAAAAAGAGGAGCAATGACCGTCGCCGCAGACAAAACGACCCTTCGTGACGGTCTCTTTCTCTATCAGGCCAAAGCAGGCTACCGTTTCACGGAAGACGCTCTTTGCGTCGCCGCCTTTTCCAATGCTCACGGGAAAGAAAAAGTCCTTGATTTGGGATGCGGCAACGGGATTATTTTGCTTTTGCTCTATGCCGAGGCAAAGGATCTCTCTCTTTACGGCATCGAATTGAGAGAAGAAGCTTATGAGCTCGCTCTCCTCAACATGAAAGAAAACAGCGTCCACGCTGGAATTATCAAAGGCGACGCGATGAAAGCCTCCGCTTATTTTGAGCATGAAAGCTTTGACCGCGTTGTTGTCAATCCGCCTTATTTTCCGGTCGATCGCTGCCGTCTTCCTCAAAATCCGGAAATCGCCGCAGCAAAAACGGAGCTTTACTGGTCTAACGAAAAAATGTTTCGGGAAGCTTTTACACTGTTGAAAGCAGAGGGCGAAATCGCTCTGATCTATCCCAAAGAGCGGGAAAAAGAGATCATCACCCCGGCCGAGGCGGCGGGGTTTTCCCTTGCCCGAAGGGAAACAGCTTTGAATCAACGCGTCTTACTGGCCTTTGTCAAAAAACCGGAGGAACTATATGGAACAGGGACTGTACCTCGTGGCAACGCCCATCGGCAACCTCGATGATATGACGTTCCGAGGCATCGAGGTATTGAAAAACGCGGATATCATCGGCGCCGAAGATACGCGCCACAGCCGCATTTTACTGGAAAGATATCAAATCACCACGCCGATGCTGAGCTACCACGAACATAATGAAGCCAAACGCCGCGATGAAATGATGGAGCATCTGCGGCAAGGCCGGACCGTGGCCCTGATCTGCGACGCCGGCACGCCGGGGATCTCCGATCCCGGCGCCGATCTTGTCGCCGCCGCCGCGGGAGAGAATATCCCGATCCATCCCGTTCCCGGCGGCAACGCCGTATTATCGGCGGTTATTGCCTCGGGACTCGACAGCGGACGCTTTCTCTTTGAAGGATTTTTACCCCGCATCAACAAAAAGCGCAAAGAACGCTTACAAGCTCTGGCAACGAACGAAGTCACTGCCGTGATCTATATTTCTCCCCACCGTTTAAAAGAGGATCTCAAAGATCTCCTCTGCCGCTGCGGGGATCGCCCAGCGACCCTCTGCAGAGAATTGACGAAGATCCATGAGAGCTTTCATCGGGGAACCCTCGCATCTCTGCTGGATCTTGCGGAAAGCCGAGAGCTTAAAGGAGAAATGGTCCTCGTCCTCGGTGCAGCGGAGAAACATGATGACACCCCCTCCCCGGAAAAATTGCGCAAAGAAGTAAAAAACCTGCTTGATCAGGGGATGAAAAGCAAAGACGCCGCTCAGATCATCGCTGAGCGTTACCATATGAAAAAAAACCAAATCTATCCCTATACCATAGCCGATGAAGAAGGAGAATAAAACATGTCCAAGCCCACGTACTACATCACGACCCCGATCTATTATCCCAGCGCGACACTGCATATCGGTCACTGCTATACCACCGTCGCCGCGGATACGATGACGCGCTATAAAAAGATGCGCGGTTACGACGCCTATTTTCTGACAGGTTCCGACGAACACGGTCAAAAAATCGAGCGCGCCGCCGCGGCAGCGGGGATGGAGCCCATCCGTTACGTCGACGGGATCATCGAGACCTTCCGGGAGCTTTGGCGTAAATTCGATATCGATTACAGCGATTTCATCCGAACAACTCAGCCCCGTCACGAGGAAGTCGTTCAGAAGATATTCCGCAAGCTGAAAGACAAAGGCGACATCTATCTCGGCGCCTATGAAGGTCATTACTGCGTATCCTGCGAGACCTTCTTTACAGAGACTCAGATCAAAGATGCCGGCGGTGTTTGCCCCGATTGCGGCGGCAAGGTCGACATCGTCAAAGAAGAAAGTTATTTCTTCAAACTTGACAACTACGCCGAACGTCTGCTCCGCTACATCGATGAAAACCCCGATTTCATTCAGCCGGTCTCCCGCCGCAATGAAATGATCAATTTCATCAAACAGGGTCTGGAGGATCTGAGCATCAGCCGTACAACTTTCAGCTGGGGCATTCCCGTACCCGACGATCCCAAACACGTGATTTACGTCTGGCTCGATGCTTTGACGAACTATATTTCCGCCCTCGGCTACACCAAAAATGATGAGCGTTTTGAACGCTACTGGCCCGCCGACGTCCATCTCGTCGGCAAAGACATCGTGCGCTTCCATACCATCATCTGGCCGATCATGCTGATGGCACTCGATCTGCCTCTGCCCAAAAAAGTTTTTGCCCACGGCTGGATCCTCGTCAATGAAGGGAAAATGTCCAAGAGCAAAGGCAACGTCGTCGATCCGATGATTCTTGCCGATAAATACAGCACCGACGCTCTCCGCTACTTCCTGCTCAGAGAATTCATCTTCGGCACCGACGGCAATTATTCCGAAGATATCCTCATCAACCGCATCAATGTGGATCTCGCCAACGACTTCGGTAATTTGCTTTCCCGCACGACGGCGATGATCACCAAATTCCAGGGCGGCATCATCAAAGCGCCGGCCAAAAAGACCGAACACGACGACGAATTACTGGAACTGTTTAAAACCGTCCCCGAAGAAATGGCGGCATGCATGGAAAAACTGGAATTTCATAATGCCCTCGCCGCAGTTTGGAAAATCGTCACCAAAGCCAATAAATACATCGATGAATGCGCTCCCTGGGCACTGAACAAAAGCGGAAACAGCGAAGAACTGGCCACGGTTCTTTACAATCTTGCCGAAGCGATCCGGATATCCACCATTCTGCTGACGCCCGTAATGCCCAATACCCCGGCCAAAGTCTTTGTCCAGCTCGGCATCGAAGATAAACCGGAACTCGGCGAATGGCAGGCGTTGGCTTACGGCGGCATTCCCGCCGGGACCGAGATCCACCGCGGCGACCCCATCTTCCCCCGTATCGAAGCGGAAACGGAAGAAACGGTCAAAGTCGAAAAAAAGAATAAACCGCAGAAAAAAGATACGAAAAACGAGCAAAAGCGGGAAAACACCGACAACTGTATCACCATTGACGATTTTGCCAAGGTAGAGCTGAAAGTCGGCAAGATCCTTCGCGCCGAAAAGGTGGAAAAAGCCGATAAACTTTTAAAATTCACCGTCCGCGTCGGCGAAGAAGAACGCACCATCGTTTCGGGCATTGCCAAATATTACGATCCCGCCGAACTCATCGGCAAAAATGTCGCCGTCGTCGCCAATCTGAAACCGGCGAAACTGCGCGGCATCGAAAGTCAGGGGATGCTGCTATGCGCCGAAAAAGGCGATCAGCTGGAACTCATCACCATCGATACCATTGATGACGGGGGCCGTATCCGTTGAAGCTTTACGATACCCACGCCCATCTCAATGACGATGCTTTCAAAGATGATCAGCGGGAAGCCGTTGCCCGGGCCGAAGAAGCCGGCGTATGTTTGATGAACATCGTCGGCTGTGATCCGGAATCCTCGGCCGAAGCCGTTGCCATGGCTCACCGTTATGAGCTCATCCGTGCCGTCGTCGGCATTCACCCTTCAGACAGTGATCGTTACGACGACGCTTTTGAAACCCGACTCAAAAAATGGGCGGAAGATGAAAAAGTCGTCGCCATCGGCGAGATCGGCCTTGACTACCACTATGAAGACGATGTGCCTCATGATATTCAACGCGATGTTTTCCGTCGTCAGCTTCGTCTCGCGGGAGAAGTGGATCTGCCCGTGGTCATCCATTGCCGGGACGCGCTCGGCGATACCCTCGCGATTTTAAGAGAGGAACGGGAAAGGGCCCCGCTGTGCGGCGTATTTCACTGTTTTTCCGGCAGCTACGAACAGGCGATCAACTGTCTTGAACTCGGTTTCTATCTCGGTTTTGACGGTCCCCTGACCTTTAAAAACGCTAAAAAACCGGTACGCGCAGCCGCTCAGATTCCCATTGATCGCATTCTGATCGAAACGGACTGTCCCTATATGGCGCCGGAGCCCGTCCGCGGACGCCGCAATGAACCGGCCTATGTCCGCCATATCGCCGCCAAACTCGCCGAGATCCGCGGAATCTCAGCGGAAGAAGCGGCAGAGATCACCTATGCGAACGGCTGTCGCCTTTTTTTAAAAGAATCCCGTTAACCGCGAATCCATTTTTTGAACGGAGAGGATCGATCCATGAATCCCATCGCCTTTACCATCGGCTCCTGGCCGATTTACTGGTACGGCATTTTGATCAGCAGCGCCCTGCTTCTGGGCATTTTCGTTGCCCAGCATCTGGCCAAAATCCGCGGCTATGATGTGGACAAACTTTGGTCTGTCCTACTTTTGACCATTCCTTTGGCAATCATCGGCGCCCGTCTTTATTACGTCATTTTTCGCTGGGATCTTTACGCCGATGATCCCGCCAAAATCATTCAGGTATGGCACGGCGGACTCGCCGTTCACGGCGGCATCCTTTTCGGACTGCTGGCCATTTTGATCGGAGCAAAAATCTGGAAGGTGGATTTCTTCGCGATGCTGGACTGCATCACGCCGGCTCTCGCCCTCGGCCAGGCCATCGGCCGCTGGGGCAATTTCTGCAACGGCGAAGCCTACGGCGGTGTCACTTCTCTGCCCTGGGGCATTCACGTTGCCGCCGACGATGCTCTCCACCATCCCACCTTTCTCTATGAGTCCATCTGGGATCTGCTCCTCTTTTTCCTGTTGATATTCCTTTTCAAACGGCAAAAACGAACGGGCAATATCGCCTGTCTTTACTTTATGATCTATTCTGTCGGCCGTTTTTTTATCGAAGCGCTTCGTACCGACAGTTTGATGATCGGCCCGCTGAAACAGGCTCAGGTCATCAGTGTTTGCCTTTTCCTTTGCGCCGCGGCGGTGCTTTACTTCCGCAACCGCAAGCAACCGGAAGATCCCGATCTCTCCGGGAAAAAGACCAAATAAACCATACCCATGAAAGACAAGAAAACGAAAAAAACCTGGCTCATCATCGGTCTGCTGCTTTTCGGCGCGATCTGTTTCGGCGGCGGTGTTCTTTACGGCCAGCACACACTGATCGAAAGCGGTTTCGTATATGAAGAAAACGCGAGCGAGAGCAATGCACACGCCGTAAGCGCCGACGGCAAAATCAACATCAATCTTGCCACGGCCGAAGATTTGCAAAGAATCGACGGCATCGGCAGCGTTACGGCGGGGAAAATCATTGCCAGCCGCGAGAACGACGGCGATTATCGTTCTCTTGAGGAACTGATGGATCGCGGTATTCTCGGGCAGACCCGTTTTAACACACTGAAACCATATTTGACGGTAGAATAATATGACATCACCTGTATTTCTCACCGCAATTACATATCTGCTGTCCCTCGTGGGCAGCTTTTTTCTCGAAGGCTCAGTCTTTTCCTGCGCCGTTTTGATCTTTGCCGCCCTGCTCATTGCGATCCTGATCCGCCGCTTCCGGAGCAAAACCTTTTTTTGCTGGTTGTTTTTAATCTTTGCCTTAGGTTTCGGCTACGGTGAGTTTCGGGAGGATATAACGGCGGAAAATCCTTTTATCGACAGGGAAGAAGCTGTCCTTACCGGAGAGATCATCAACGATCCCACGAAAACCGAATCTTCCCTTAAATATCGGTTTAGAGTCACTTCTCTCGACGGGGCGGAGTTAAAACGCCCCGTGAACGTTGTGGCCCTGAGTCAAAAAGACAGCGCGCTCAAATACGGAGATGAACTGCGGCTGACCGGTTCCTTTCTCCTTTCCGAAACAGCCAATCCCGGCAGCTTTGATTACGGCGATTTTCAGAGCAAAAGCCGGCTTTACGGATCATTTTCCACGCTGTACGGCGGTGACGTAACCGTGCTGGGAAGAGGAAACGGCAATATCCTTTTGACTTTGGCCTACGCCGTCAAACACCGCTTTGAACAGAGCTTATCCTATCTTCCCCCGGATCGGGCGGCGCTGATCCGAGGCATCTTTTTCGGAGATACCTCGGGCATCGACCATAACGGCAACATCATCCTTTCTCAAAGCGGGATCCGTCATTGCTTCGCCGTTTCCGGTCTTCACGTCGGTTATGTGTTGCTGTTCCTTAATGCGCTCGGACTTCTCTTAAAAATCGGCCCGAAGACGAGAACCGTCCTGATCGCGATCTGCCTCTTTTCTTACGCCGCCATCACGGGTTTTTCTCCATCGGTGATGCGGGCCTCCATCATGTGTTTGATGGTGCTCGGCGCGACCCTGTTCGGGCGGGAGCGCAACAGCTTCAACGGTCTCGGCATGGCCATGCTGATCCTGCTGCTTTGGGATCCGCTTTATCTGCTGCAAACCGGGTTTCAGCTTTCTTTTCTGGCGATATTTTCCATCCTGACGCTGATGCCCTGGCTCAACCGCTGTATCCCCCGGTCATTTCCCGGCAAAGAAATGATTTTCGTAACCGTCGCCGCTCAGATCGGCATGATCCCGGTATTGGCCTATTTATTCCATACCGTCAGTTTCGTCGCCTTTCTGATCAGTTCAATCTGCTGTTTGCTTGTGGGCGCCATCGTCATTCTCTGTCTGCCTGCGCTGATCTTCTCGCTGATCGCACCGATATGCGGCAGTATTCTGCTGATCCCCTGCGGTATTTTGTGCCGGATCCTTTACGATTTCGCAGCCGTGTGCAGCAAGCTTCCCTTTGCCTATATCTATAAAGGGGATTTCGGCTGGCTGTGGCTTCTGCTCATCTACACGGCCATTGCCGCTGTCGTCTTTTTGCCTCAGCTGAAGGCGAAGCGTTCCCTCTCTCTGCTGCTGATGACCGCGATCTTCGTTGTCTTCCTGCTCCCCCTGCCGTTCCTGCAAAAACACGAGCTTGAAATCACGTTCCTTTCCATCGGTGAAGGAGATGCCATCTGTATTTCCCTGCCCTCGGGCGAGGAAATGTTGATGGATGCCGGCGATATGAGAAACGGCGATATCACCTATTATACGATCCGCCCCTTTTTGCTTTCCGAAGGGATCAACGACATCGAAACCGTTTTTCTCTCCCACAATGATGAAGATCACAGCGGCGCGTTTTCCTATCTTTGCGAGAGCTTTCGGATTGAGGAAGTCTGTATTCCCGCCGCGGCTTCCGACGAGTTCAGTGACAAACTGATCCTCGCCAACGCTGAAAATATCGAAGTCTCCATGGTTTCCGCCGGGGACATTCTGGATCTCGGCGACGGCGTCACCATTGAGATCTTTTGGCCGTATCCCGACGGTGAAGGTGAAAAGAATCAGCTTTCTCTCGTTGCTAAAATGAGCTACGGCGATTTTTCCGTTCTCTTCACCGGCGATATTGAAGGCGGCGGCCTGAGAGCTCTCGGCGAAAACGACGCGGATATCTCCGCCGATGTATTGAAAATCCCTCATCACGGCAGTAAAAACAGTTTTGACAGTGATTTCTACACCGCCGTTGATCCTTCCGCCGTCGTTATCAGCGTCGGCAAAAACAACTACGGTCACCCCGACAAAAAATTGCTTTCCTATTGGCAAAAAGCACAAATCCCCTGTTATCGTACGGATCTCAACGGCGCGGTTACCGTAACCAGCAACGGAAAGGGATATGAGATCACAACGTATCGTTAAGTCGGAAAACCGAGGACAGCCGGGAGGAAGATGAATCTTTCTTTTTATAATAATCGCAGATGCCGCCATATATGGCCGCGACCGCTTTTTCCCTGTAAGCATCGTCCTTCAACAGCGCTTCCTCCTCGGGATTGGAAAGAAAACCGACTTCCACCATGACGGCAGGGATATCAAGCAGTTTCATAATATAGGCGCTGTCCAGCGTCAACGCTTCCCGATCGGTATTTTTCAGCTTTGTCTTAAAGCGTTTTTGGATCGCTTCGGCGAGATTTTTCCCCTGCTCGGAATCGGGATGATAGAAAGTTTGGGCTCCGCGCAGATCACTGTTGGGCACGGCATTGCACTGCAGACTCAAAAATAATTCAGCTTTACCCTTTTTAACCAGCTCGGCACGGTGCTCGAGCTCTTCTTTTTTTACATCGCTGAAAACCCGGTCGGCGGTACGGGTCATAATGACGACGGCGCCCTTCGCTTCCAGCTGTGTTTTTAATTTCTCCGCCAAGATAAGATTGATTTCCTTTTCCACCGCTCCGGTAACGCCGACGGCGCCGGGATCGGCGCCGCCGTGCCCCGCGTCAACGGCAATGATCTTTCCTCTCAGCGGCTGCCC
>CACXDX010000149.1 GCA_902766525.1 uncultured Bacillota bacterium
CCTTCAAAAAGCATGCCGCTCACATCTTTTGCTTTGGCGACTTCATCCACAAAATCCATGGCAAATTCCTTGATGCGGCGCATATTCTCACGCTGAGTCAGCTGATTTGCTCCGTGTTTTTCATCGTCAAAAACAGAAAGATCAAAAGCATCGAAAGTCTGCTTCAAAAGATGCGGTGTGATGCCGGCTTTTTCTTTTTTTGCCCTGATCAGCTCATTTTTTTTGCATGAACAGGGATAAGCGATACCGCTTTCAAAGAAAACGCCTTTGTCTTTACAGATCGGGCAGCTGTATTTTTCCCGCTTATCTCCGGCTCTGCGATATTCGGATAATGAAAAGGATTGATATCTGTCCATTAGAATACCTCATAAATATCGTCCGAAAACAGTTCGTCATCATCTTGTTCCTTGCGGAAGGTTCTGGAATCATGCTCCGATGACGGTCTTTTTTTACGGCTGTTTTCTTCGTTGTTTTCCATCAATTCAAGCTCTCTTACAGAATGGATGTTCTTTCTCTGCCAGGAAAGAAGAATGGCTTCAATATAACGGAAATTATTTTTTCCCAGTAAAACGGCGCGGGTGAGACCGGCTCTGATGAGTTCCGCGGGTATTTTTAAATTTTTATACCAGTAGCGGATGCGTTCCCCTTCGATCGGCGAGAGCGGACGTCCCATTTCTCCCTCGAAGCATTGATACAATTCCGCAAAAGAACTGTCGGTACGGCTGTTTTTGCGTTCTTTTCTGATTTTTTGTTCGGTCTTCAGCGCCTGCCAGCTTTGTACTTCGAGAAACTTTTCGACAAGACCGTCGAGCACGATGGAACCGTCGTTGGCAAGGGCCAAAAAACCTTTATCGATGAGAACGGGAACGAGACGCATCACCTCTTCCTCCCGATAAGCGCTGTTTTTTGCCATGTTTTTTATGGTCAAAGCATATTTATTCTGCTGCAGGCGCAGCAATACGATGAGAAATAACGTCTCTTCCTCGCTGAGACCGAGATCACGATAGTAATCCAAAAGCGTATTGGGGATCGTGGAGGTATCCGTTAATATATTCAAAAGAATCTTTTTATCATCCTTATTCATCTCAAATCCTCATTCCGTTTATCAAAATTATTTTTTCCAGAAGGCAGGTACAAAAACGATCAAAACGGTATAGATCTCAAGCCTGCCGATAAGCATCAGCGCGGTAAGTACCAGCATGCCCATACTGTTGACATCGGCGTAATTGCCCGAGGGGCCGAAACTGCCGATGGCGACACCGTTATTGGAGATCGCGGCCATGGATCCGCTGAAAGCATCCACAAAGGAAAGACCGCACATTGACAGCAGGATCGCGCCGAGGAAGGTGATCACATAAAACAAAGAGGCGAATTGAAGAACCCGCATCACAGTCTTTTCCGAAATGACGCGACCGTTAATACGCACATCCGTTAAAGCTCTCGGATGGAGCATACGGAAAAACTGAGCACGCAAGCTGCGAAAAGCGAGAAGATAATTGCCGATCTTCATCGATCCGGAAGTCGAGGAATAGGATGCGCCTACCATCATCAGACAAAACATGATCATATAGGAACAGGGTGACCATACCGAATAGTCCGTCACCGCGTATCCCGTTGTCGTCAGCTGTGCCACCGTCTGGAAAACGGACGTTCTTAAGGTAGAGAAAACGCCGTTATCCAAATGGATCATCAGATCGACGAAAATAATGAAAGCAACGCAAAGAGTCAGGAAGAAATAGACCCTGAATTCATCGTTTTTGATCATGATCTTTAAGGAGCGGGATGCGATCGTTTTATAAATCAGCGGAAAACTGATGCCGCCGATGAACATGAAAACAGTGATCACCCATTCGATATATCGACTGTCAAAGGCGGCGACACTGTTATTGTAAGTCGAGAAACCGCCGGTCGAGATCGTACTGAAAGCATGACAAACCGCGTCGGTCAGCGACATGCCGCCAAAAAGCAGCAGAACGATCAAAACCAGAGAAAGAACCAGATAGATCGCCCAGAGGATCATCGCCGAATCTTTCACTTTGGAAGAGATCTTCTCATGAAACGGTCCGGAAAGCTCCGCTCTGAGCATGGTCAAACCGCCCGTATCGACCTGGGAAAGCACGGCGACAAAAAGAACGACGACCCCCAAACCGCCGAGCCATTGAGTCAGAGAACGCCAGATCAGAAGAGAAGAAGGCAAAACTTCCACATCTTTAAAGGCCGTTCCCCCCGTCGTCGTAAATCCGGCCATCGTCTCAAAGAAACATGATACATAATTCGGCAAAAAATCACCGAGATAATAGGGCATGGCGCCGATCACCGATACGATGATCCAGCTCATGGTCACGATCAGAAAGCCTTCTTTGGCACGAATGGCATAGTGATTCGAGGTGAAGCCCACCAGCAAACCGCCTGTTAAACCGTAAATCGCCATCGTGATCAGAAACGGGAAAACGGTTTCATCAAAATTGACAATGGCCCAGATCAACGGGATCAGCATCGAACAGGCGACGATCAATAAAATTTTTCCTAACGCGTTGAGTACGCATTGTAAACGGATCATAATTAATGACGCTCTTCAAAAAATTTTTCGACTTTTTTACACGCCTGAGGCAGCGTAATAACGATCAATTTATCGCCGGCGAGGATCACGTCGTTCCCGCGGGGAATGATCACATCATCGCCGCGGACGATCGTTCCGAGAATGGCGTTGACGGGAAAATCCAGATCCATCAGAGGAATATCGAGTATTTCCGACTCCGACGGCGCCATGATCTCCATGACCTGAGCGTTGGTATCACCGATCAGACGCAGTGAAAGAACATTCTTACTGTGAAAATAACGCAGAATACTGCCGGCGGCAAGCAATCTCGGGCTGATACTCTGATCGATGCCGATGCTGTTGGAGACGGACATATAATCTGACATCTTCAATTGAACGATGGTCCGTGTCGCGCCGAGTTCTTTTGCGATCACGGCGCTGAGGACATTAAAATTATCTTCGTCGGAAACGGCGATAAAAGCATCGGCTTCTTCGATGTTTTCATCCTTAAGCAACTGAATGTCACTGGCATTGCCGTGAATAATCAAAGCATGATCGAGAGCACCGGCAAGCTGCTTGCATTTTTCAAGATCCTCTTCGAAGATCTTGATATCGATTTTCCTTTTTTCCAATTCTGAAGCGAGATAAAAACTGATGGTTTCACCGCCGGCGATCACCACATCTTTAACTCGTTCCCGATGCTGACCGAAGTCCTCTTCCACTTCGGGAATATGTTGAATCGGCGTAAAAAGAAAGATATGATCCCCTTCTTCGATCCGGTCGATCCCGGTGGGAATGATCATTCTGCCGCGGCGCAGTATACCGACGATCAAATAGTGAAAATGAGTTTTGATTTCCTTCAATTGTTTTCCGCATACCTGTGCCGAAGGCTGAACTTTGAATTCCATCATCAAAACGCGGCCCTCATTGAAATAATCAACGTTGACGGCGTCGGGATAATCCAGCATTTTGCAGATTTGAGACGCGGCGATCCGCTCCGGATTGATCATCAGATCGATACCCAGAGATTTTTTAACCGTTTCCGAATCGAGATCGACAAATTCCGGATTTCGGACACGGGCGACCGTTGTCTTGATACCATGGGATTTCGCGATAAAACAGGCGACGATGTTGAGCTCATCCCGTTCGGTAACGGCGAGCAGCATATCGGCGCTTTCCACACCGGCCTGCTGTAAAACATCGGCCGAAGTGCAGCTGCCGAGGATCGCGTTAACGTCAAGACGCTGCTCCACCGTATCGATCCTGTCTTCATTGCGATCGACAACGGTAACGTCATGATTTTCATTTGAAAGCATATGCGCGAGAACAAATCCGACTTTGCCCGCACCGATAATTATGATCTTCATATCTCTCTTATCTCAATTGATCGACAAAGCTTTCAATGCGGTCAAAAGCCTTGACAATCTGTTTCATTGAAGTTGCATATGAACAGCGGACAAACCCTTCGCCGCTGTTTCCGAAAGCCGTTCCCGGAACGATGGCGACCTTTTTCTCGGTCAGCAGACGCGTGGCAAAATCGTCGCTGCTGAGCCCGAATTTCTTTACGGAAGGAAAAGCGTAGAAAGCACCTTCGGGCGTGACCATATCGATGCCGATCTCTTTGACGCGCTCAACGATATAACGGCGGCGACGATCATATTCCGTTCTCATTTTTTCGATCTCCGTGCGTCCGCTTTGAAAGGCCTCGATCGCTGCCTTTTGACCCATGATCGGCGCGCAGAGAATGGTATATTGATGGATCTTTACCATTTCGGCAATGAAATCGGGATGGCACGCCACATAACCGATGCGCCAGCCTGTCATGGCAAAAGCCTTGGAAAGACCGCTGACCAAAATCGTGCGGTCTTTCATTCCCGGGATGGAAGCGATGGAAACCGGTTCACCGTCGTAGGTCAATTCACAATAGATCTCATCGGAAATGACGATCAGGTCATGTTTCATGGCAACCTCGGCAAGGGCTGTTAGATCCTCCCGATTCATCACCGCCCCCGTGGGGTTGTTGGGAAAACTCAGGATCAACACCTTGCTTTTGGGCGTAATCTTTTTTTCAATATCTTCCGGGGTCAATCGAAAACCGTTTTCCTCCGTCGTAACGATGGGAACGGGAACACCGTGCGACATCAAAGTACAGGCCTGATATGAAACGTAGCAAGGTTCCGGAATGAGAACCTCATCGCCGGGATCGATCAGCGTGCGTAAAGCCATATCAATGGCCTCACTGGCACCGACGGTCACGATAACATCGGTATTTTCATTATAAGAAAGGCCGAAACGTTCAGCCAGATATTTAACGATCTCGTATCTGAGCTCGGGCAAACCGTAGTTGGAGGTATACATGGTATAACCTCTTTCCAGAGAATAGACACAAGCCTCTCTGATCGTCCAGGGCGATATAAAATCAGGCTCGCCGACACCGAGAGAAATAATATCCTTGGAACCGGCGCACAAATCAAAGAACTTACGAATACCCGACGGCTTAACTTGCCGGATACTGTCGTTGATATATAATTGCGGGTCAAAGCTCATAAGGTCACCACCTGTCTGTGGTCACTGTCTTTTTCACCGTAAATGACTTCGTTTTCCTTATATTTTTTCAACACAAAAGTAGTCCATGTGCTTCTTACGCCATCAATGGTGGCAAGTTTCCCGGAAACAAAATTGGAAACATCCATCATTGTCGGCGCCTCGACCATAACAATAAAATCAAATTTACCGGAAACCAGCATCAGCGCTTTTACCTCGGGAAAACGGCAGATTCGGCGGGCGATATCATCATAACCGACTTCACGCTGGGGCTGAACCTGTACGTCGATACGGGCGGAGACCGTCGACTCGGCATGAACCTTTTCCCAGTCGATGATCGCGGTATATTTCATAATAATGCGGTCTTTTTCCATTTCCTCAATAAGACGATCCACGGTTTCTTCATCGCTGCCGACCATCGCGGCGATGGTTTTATGATCCGTTCTGTTGTCATCGGCAAGAATCGATAAGATTTCAATTTTAATTTTATCCATGATTTTTTAATTCCTTTCCGGTTATGATATTCATACTTTTTCTCCGGCCGCGATTACGGATGACGAGTCATTTTTTCCGTATCGCGGCATCATGCGGAAGCGGGAATATAATAAAAATTTACAAATATCGTATTTCCGTTCATCATACCTATTCCACCGTTCATTTTTAGATTAAAGTTTATTATAACACAACATTTTTTAAAATACTATATTTTCATTGGATTTTCAAAAAAAATAGCGTCGATCAGCATCTGATCGACGTTTTACCGTCTCTGTATAAATGAATATCGGGTATCAGACGACGGGGATTGCCCGCTATTTTCAAAACGGGTTTCCTCATTTTCGACGCCCAAAATTCCGTTTCCTCATCTTCTTTCAATAAAAACACCAAATCTGCCTCGTTCATCATCAGAATATTTCTTTGAAAAAGCATTTCGCTGCCGAAAAAAGGTCGCAGGATCCATTCTTCGTCACAAGCGGAAACGAGACGGAAAAGTTTCTCGCGATCTCTTTCACACCAGGACGCGGCTTCCTCTTCGTGAATGAAAACCGCGCAAATCCTCAGGTTCGGGCAGATACCGCGAATTTCCAGCAACTTCTCAAGACAGTAAAGCTCATCACCGCGATGAACGCCGGAAAGGATCTTTTCAACGCCGAAATCCGTATAAAGCAAAGCAAGCTGTTTTTTCAAAAAAGATTCCGATAACGGTTCCGACCCCGTTGAGCCGGCAATAAAGGCGCAAGTTTTCATCAATGCCTCACCGTGAAATGAGATGCCGCTTTTATGATATGCAGAAAGGAGAAAAAATAACCTGCCGCCCGGCAGGTTATTCGATCATTTCAACGTCGCGATGGTGACGCCGGCGCCGCCTTCGTAGTAGCCGCCGAGACGCTGTTCCTTCACACGTTTATCTTTCTTCAAAAAATCATAGACCGTCTTTTTCAGCACACCGGTACCGAGACCGTGGATGATCTTGATCTCCTCCATATTGGCGAGACAGGCGTCGTCTAAAAATTTTGAAAGTTCCGCTTCCGCCTCATCCGCCGTCATGCCTCTGAGGCTGATCTCATTTTTAACGATCCTGGCTTTAGCCGCTTTTATATGGCTCTGATAAGTCCCCGAGACTTCCTCTTTTTTCGAGGTCACGGCCCGAAGCTCGCTGAGCTTCATCGTCACTTTCATGATCCCGGCCCGGATCAGCACTTCTTTTTTATTGACGATTTCCAAAACGACGGCATTTTTATTCAATCTGGGAATATATACCTCATCGCCCGGTTCAACCTTGGTCAGCTTCTCTCCGCCGTAATGCTGCTCATCCCGGGAGGAAGTCAAATGATCGATTTCTTTCTTTTTCGCTTTGACCTCGCTCATCACCTGCTCCCGCTCTCTGGCGGAAACATTGGCGAGCGCAGCCTTGATTTCCTTTAAAGCCGCATCGGCTTCTTTGCGTTTTTCTCTCACGATGCGATCGGCGCGTTCCTCAGCCTTGCGGATCATCATCGATTCCCGCTGCTTCAGTTCTTGCTCACGTTTTTTCATCGCCTGTTCCGTCTCGCTCAGACGAATCTTCAACTGCTCCGCTTCGGCCTTTGCCTTTTCCGTTTCTGCTCTGCCCTGTTCCAGATTGGAAAGAAAATCACGTACTTCCTTCTGTTCGACACTCATATAGCGATCCGCTTTTCTGATCACGTTTTGATCGACGCCGAGACTTAAGGCAATGTCAAAGGCGTTACTGCGTCCGGGTATCCCCATCAGCAGACGGTAAGTCGGCTTTAAGGAATCAATGTCGAATTCGACACTGGCGTTGGCAAGATGCTCATCATTATAAGCAAAAGCCTTTAACTCGCTGTAATGAGTCGTTACGATCAATTTGGCGTTTTTCGACATCAGCGTTTCGATGATGGCCATGGCGAGAGCCGCGCCTTCCACGGGATCGGTTCCGGCGCCGAGTTCATCAAGAAGCACAAGATTATTGCGTCCGGCCTTTTCCAGAATATCAACGATATTCACCATATGAGAAGAAAATGTACTGAGAGATTGTTCGATGCTCTGTTCATCACCGATATCTGCATATACACCGCGAAATATACCGACGTTGCTTTGATCGGATGTAGGCAGATGAAGCCCGGCTTGACTCATTAATACAAACAAGCCGACAATTTTCAGGGAAACCGTTTTGCCGCCCGTGTTGGGGCCGGTAATGATGATCCCATTCATATCTTTGTCCATATCAAAATCAATGGGTACGGCTTTATCATAAAGAAGCGGATGACGGGCGTTTTTCAGATGGATCTCGCCATCGTCGTTCAGCTTCGGTTCAAATCCGTTCATCTTATGGCTGAGCTTGCCCTTGGCAAAGATAAAATCAAGATCGGCAAGAATTTCCAGATTCGCTTTCAATTCGGCGGCATTGGCGCTGACGAGACCGGAAAGACGCGTCAAAATACGCTGTATCTCCGTTTTTTCATCACTTCTCAGTTTTCTCAGATCGTTATTGAGATCCAAAACGGACATCGGTTCGATGAAAAGCGTTGCGCCGCTGGCGCTTTGGTCATGAATAAGACCCAGGACCTGATTTCTGTATTCCTGTTTTACCGGAACGACATAACGGTCATTGCGGATTGTGACGATGTTTTCCTGAAGATATTGATTCTGATTGCTGCTGCGTACGATCTGATCAAGCTTTTCCCTGACACGGTCATGGGTCCGGCGCATCTTGCGGCGAATATCGGCCAGCTCGGCGGAGGCACGGTCGAGGATGCTGCCGTCATCATCAATGGCTTCCTCGATGGCCGTTTCCAGTGAATTAATAAAAACGATCCGACCAACCATCTTTTTTAAGATCGGCGATTCTTCCTTCATTTGACTGATTGCGATCTTTACCCGACGGCCGGAACGAGACGTGATCAATATATCCCGGAGATGAGTTCCGTCCAAAATACCGTTTTTCTTCGCTAAAGAAACAGAGCCGCGGATATCTTTGATAACGCCCATACTGAAGTCGGGCCGATAAATCAAAACATTCCTCGCTTCGCTGGTCTCCTTCTGACGACCCTCCACGATGATCCGGTCACGATGGGGCAAAAGCTTTTCCGCCCGTTCTCTTCCGGGCGAAGAACAGCATTCCGCGGTTAGAAGCGCGATGATCTTGTCGTATTCCAGTTTTTTCAGAGTTTTTTCATTCATTATTTGACTCCGCGGTAAAAATGTCCTTTTGTAAATCCGGGATTCGGCAGTTTCGCCAATTCCTCCGTTAACAGCTCCTTTTGAAATTCAAGTCCGGAAAGGATTTGCTCACGTCCGGTTTTAAAAAGAGCGATGAGCTCCTTTAACGTGCCAAGATCATAAAACTGTCCTTCGATCCGCCAGGATGAAAAACCTTTCAGATGATCGATTTCATCCAGGAGACAGAGATCTCGGCAGTTGAAAATATGACAATTATGATAGAGATCGCCGACAACGGGAAATTCCATGCCCATGCGGTCCACAAGACGGTAACGGCAGTTTCGGCAGTTGAGGCCGCAGGGCACCTTACGGCGATCTTTACCCGCTACGGCACCGATCAAACAGTGACGGCTGACCATCATCTGCATGGCGCCGAAAACAATGACCTCACGCAGGCCTCTGCCCTTGGCAAAACGTTCCAGCTGCTCCTTTGTCATTTCCAATGACGCGGTAACGGAATCAAATCCGAGAGACGTTAAAATGTCGGCAGTATAGCGGTTGAAAGCGTTGGCGGAAAAATCGGATGATATCGATTCGATTTCGGGATACGACTCTTTGAGATCGATGTCCGTGGCCTGTCCCACAAGAAAATGCCGAAATCCCGCCGCCAGAGCGTTTTCGATCTGAGTAAAAAACACTTCATTTTTTTCGTCCTGGCTTACTTGAGGTAAAACGAAACATAATTTACGCTCAAATTCTTCGTTCAGCCCGGCCAGTTCGGTCAATACTTCCCGATCGGGGAAGGATAAACCGAAATGAGGCGCGAAACAGACGCGATCGGCGCCGCTTTCCAATGCGGCACGCAGCTGGAAAAGATCACGAACCTTGACACTGATATCGGGAATGTTGTTTTTCTTTCTCTCATCATCAATATTGAGAACCGTTTTTTTCTTTTCCTGAAAACGGAAATTTTTAACGCACGGATAGCGATCAAAAATCCGATGATCGAAAGCCATAACGATTTCACGGCGAAGCTGATTTAAAACGCTGGCGGGGATCATGATATTCCCTTCCCTCTTTAAAGTCAGATCACGGAAACGATAGCCGCTGCCGCCGAGACGGGAAAGCTGTTTTTTGATCATATCCTCATCGGTCGCTCTGTTCTTCGCTTCATCGACAATATAGGGAGAAATGATCTTCACTTCATGCCCCATCGCATCATTGGCGGAAACAACGAGGTTCTCTCCGACTTTGGCAGTGAGATGATAATCGATGCCGATTTCATCATCAAGATGATCAAAGCTGTTCATGGCTTGGGACATTAAGTGCGTGTCATAGGTTTTGAATACCCTGTCGCCGATCTGAACCCGGCCCGGGAAGAAGATCTCACAAAACTCCCCTTTTTTTGCCTTCACTGTTTTTTTACGGTTAACTTTCAAGTCATCAACGGTTGTCCCGAGATGGCCGCCGACTTTCACCCATATTTCAATACCGTCGCCCGCAAAAAGATCTTTTTCCAAGCGGATGAAAACTTTCTTTTTATCCACCGCTGCAACACGACCGATAAAAACGCCGCGATTATTGGGCTTATCATGGCTCATCAGATCAATACCGGGATTGCCGTGCAGATAGCCCTCGCTGAAGTTGCGATTAAAGACCTGTTCCACAATGGCCTCATCTTTTTCATTCAGCGGCGGCAAACCGCGCCGCAGCTGATCGATGGCGCGGCGGTACACTCTGCCGACGGTGGCAACATATTCCGGTCTGCGCATTCTGCCTTCGACTTTTACGGAAGCAACACCGAGATCCATCAGGGATTTTAATTCATTCAACGTATTGAGATCCCTCGGGCTCAATAAGTGGGCATCCCTTTTCGTGCGCTTCTGTTCAAAACCGTAGATGAAGCCGTAAGGCAAACGGCATGGTTGAGCGCATTGCCCCCTGTTGCCGCTGCGTCCGCCGATCAAACTGCTCATCAGACACTGGCCGGAATAGCAGATACAGAGCGCACCGTGACAGAATACTTCCAATTCCAATTCGGGAACGGTTTCGCGGATCTTTTTGATTTCGGACAAAGTCATTTCACGGGCGAGAATAACTCTTTTAAAGCCAAACCGATAGGCCCAACGCGCGCCGCGAACATTGTGGATCGTCATTTGGGTACTGGCGTGAAGACTAAAATCAGGCAGGAGCTTTTTCACTGCCCCTGCCAGACCGAGATCCTGTACGATCAGACCGTCCGCACCGAGATCGTACAGGAATTTCACATAATCGAGAGCGTCGCTCATCTCTTCGTCGGCAATGAGCGTATTCATCGCGACATAGAGACGAACGCCGAATTTTTTACACAGTTTTACTGCCGAACGCATTTCACTTTCGTCGAAATTGCCCGCGCCGGCTCTGGCTCCGTACGCGCTGCCGGCAAGATAAACCGCATCGGCACCGTTGGC
>CACXDX010000150.1 GCA_902766525.1 uncultured Bacillota bacterium
CGCTTTTCCTACCATGTCGATCTCGTCTTCTGCATCGACGCCACCGAGAGCATGGACAATATCCTCGATATCGTCAAGGACAACGCCTTGAATCTCTACGGTGATATCGTCGCCCTGATGCAGGAGAACAAAAAGCGCATCGATACCCTCCGCGTCCGCGTCGTGGCCTTTCGCGACTATATGGCCGACGGCGACGAAGCCATGCTGGAAACGCGGTTTTTCGATCTCCCCGATGAGGCCGAGGCCTTTAAAGAATGTGTCCGCTCCATCGAAGCCAAAGGCGGCGGCGACGATCCCGAAGACGGTCTGGAAGCGCTGGCCTTTGCCATCTGCTCCGATTGGGACCGAAGCGGCATGAAGCGCCGCCACGTCATCGCCCTCTGGAGCGACGCGCCGACCCACCCGCTGGGCTACGGCAGAGAGCGCAAAAACTATCCCCAAAATATGGCCGCCGACCTCAAAGAGCTGACCTCCTGGTGGGGGTCGCTGGGCTCGGGCAAGGACGCGATCATGGATCCCTACGCCAAGCGGCTGATCCTCTTTACCCCCGAGGTGGAAAGCTGGAATTCCATCGCCAACCACTGGGAACAGGTCTATCGCGTGCCGACCCTCGAGGGCAACGGCTCCTCGGAACATCGCTATGAATCCATCTTAAACGCCATCATCCATACGATTTGAATTTTGAATATAAAGGGAGAAACCCATGAGAACATTGGGAGGCTATCTGAAAAAACTGAGAGACAACATCAAAGAGCAGCGAGGCGTTTTTATCCTCTTCACGCTGCTGCGGCTGATGGTCATCGCGGCGCTGATCCGCAGTTTGATGCTGCACCACTATGAAGGCGCCGCCACCTGTATTTTGGTATTGGTGCTGTTCTTCCTGCCGAGTTTTCTCGAGGACAAGCTCAAGCTGCGCATTCCGGCGCTTTTTGAAGGCATCATCTACTGCTTCATTTTCGCCGCCGAGATTTTGGGCGAACTCGATCATTTCTATACCCAGATCCCGATCTGGGATACGATGCTGCATACGCTCAACGGCTTTCTCTTTGCCGCCGTCGGCTTTTCCACGGTGGACCTGCTCAACCGCACCAATAAGAATTTCAGCCTGACGCCGCTCTATCTGACCATGGTCGCTTTCTGCTTCTCCATGACCATCGGCGTGCTCTGGGAATTCTTTGAATGCGGCGCCGATCTGTTTCTCGGTCAGGATATGCAGAAGGACTTCATCATCGGCAACTTCCAGTCCGTTACCCTCGACCCCACTCACAGCCAGCAGGTCATTGCCGTTGAGGATGTGACTTCCACGCTGATTCAGACCGGATCGGGCGACAGTTTTTTGGTGGAGGGCGGCTATCTCGATATCGGCATCCTCGACACCATGAAGGATCTCTTCGTGAACTTCATCGGCGCTCTCGTTTTCTGCAGCTTCGGCTTCGCCTATCTCAAATACGGTGAAAGCAAAAAAATCGCTTCCACGGTGGTGAGCGGGCTGAGACTGCAGCCGGCGGAGGAAGAAGCAACGGAAGAAGCAACGGAAGAAGTTAAAGAAGAAATCACGGAAGAAACAACGGCAGAAACAGCGGCAGCGACGGAAGCGGAAACGAAACAATGAAGGGACGATCGGCCGGGAGCGGTGCTTACCGCGCTCTGCCGTGACCGTGATATGAGGTGAAGCTATGGGCAAAAAAACGAAAGCCTTCGGCGATATCGGCGGCTGTGTCATCGAGATCCGCGAAGAAGCGGTGAAGGGCCGCGGCGAAGACGCCGCCGGCAGTTTTCTCACGGAAAACGGCGCGGCTTTGGCCGTCTTTGACGGCTGCGGCGGCTCCGGCTCGCGAAAATACAAGGCCTTTCACGGCAAGACCGGGGCTTATGTGGCGTCCCGCATTGCCAATCAGGGTTTTTTCGGCTGGTATGAAGACCGTGCCGATGATTTTCCGCCCCTGACGGAGCGGAACACGGCTTCCATGACCGTCTCGCTGAAACAGGAATTTCAGCGTCTTTTCGCCGACTGTCTGAATTACGCGTCCGGCGTGGAGCCGGATTGCGGCGCCGCCGCGGGGACGATGCTGAAAAGCTTTCCCACGACGCTGGCGGCGGCCGTCTGCGGCCGCGACGGCGGCGATCTCGGCGCGGCGTTTTTCTGGGCCGGCAATTCCAGAGGCTACGTCCTCCGTCCCGACGGTCTGATCCAAGTCAGTGAAGACGACGTTTACGGCGACTGCGACGCCATGGCCTCTTTGCGGCAGGATCCGCCTTTGAGCAACTGTCTCTTTGCCGACGGCGATTATCTGATCCGCGGCAGACTGATCGAAGAACCGCTGCCGCTGATCGTGATCACCGCCACCGACGGCTGTTTCGATTGCTTCCCCTCGCCGATGCATTTTGAATATATGCTTTTGCGCATGATGAGCGAAAGCGAATCCTACGACGACTGGCGGTCGGCCATGATCGACCTGCTCAGAGACCGTGCCTCCGATGATTTCAGCATGGTTTTGGGCTGCTTCGGTTTTGAAAGCTTCGATACGATGAAGCGGGCTTTCCTCAACCGCCGCCGTCTGCTCTGGAAAGAATATATCAAACCCCTGCTGAGCCAATACCGGGAATTGATCGACCCTCTGTGGCAGCAGTACAAGCCCGGCTATTACGGGAGAAGATAAGCAGCGAATGATGAAGGAAATCAACGGATATCACATGCTGACGGAACTGACGACCGCCAACAGCGGCTTCGGTCAGTGGGCTTTTGTTGAGCGAAACGGCGTGGAGCTCTTTTTGAAGCGGTTTCTGCGCCCCGTCTATCCGACGGATCCCGCCCTCTACGACGTGGTGGAGTTTCGCAATCAGCGGGCCTACTGCGATTTTTTCGTCCAGAGAAAACAGCAGCTCTATGCCGAACTGCGCGGCTGCCGTCAGATCTATATCGTGCCTGTCCTCGATTTTTTCCGGGCGGGCGGCAAATTTTACGTGATCACCGCGGCGGTGAAGGCCGTGCCCGTCACGGAGGAGGAACTTTTCTCCCTGCCTTTTGCCGAAAAGCTCCGTTTGCTGACGACCCTCTGTTCCGCCGTGGCCGAGCTCCACGGCCATCGCATCATCCACGCCGATCTGAAACCCTCCAACATCCTCTTTGAACGGGACAGAGAGGGCAGGCTCAGCCCCAGGATCATCGATTACGACAGCAGCTTTTTGGAAGGCAGCTATGTGGCGCCCCGTGAGATCGAGGGCGACCCCGTTTATCTCGCCCCCGAGACCTTCCGCGCCATGGAAGGGCAGTCCGTCAGCCTCAACGGCAAGATCGACGTTTTCGCGCTGGGTGTTATCTTCCATCAGCTGCTCTTCGGTACGCTTCCCGCCTTCTTTAAGGGGGAAGACGAATATGCCTTTGAATCGGCGGCGGCCGGACGGGAACTCGTTTTTCCCGCCGACGCCGATGAGCTGAGCAAAAAGCTGATCCGGGGGATGCTGGAAAAGGATCCCGCCAAGCGGCGGGATCTGAAAAAGGTCGCGTCCCTTTTGGAAAAAATGGAGAAGCAGCGCTTGAAGAAGGAAAAGCGCGGCCTCAAACAGGAAAAGAAACAGGATAAGGGGGAAAATCATGATGGACGGCAATGAATTCTGGACCTGTCCCAACTGCAATACGGTCAACAACGGCCCCGCCTGCCGCGTCTGCGGCTATACGCCGGGCAGTGTCGCGCCTTACCCTCAGCCTCGGAAAAACAATAACCGCAAACTCATCGCGGTCATCATCATCGCCGCGGCGGCGGCGGTCATCGCCATCGTCGCGCTGCTGGCCTTTGTGCTTTATCAGGAGAACGCGCGTCAGCAGGAGGCCGAGGAGGTCATCGTCCCCGTTGCCGAGGAAACGGTCGTTGAGGAAGACGTCTTCTACGTCAACCGCTTCGACGACAGCGGCATCTACGTGCGGGAGGCGCCCTCAAAGAGCAGCGGCGATATCCTCTATATCAAAAAGGGCGACCGCAGCGTGGTTCTGCGCTATATGGGTGAGACCGTCAGCGGGACCGACGGCTACAACTGGTTTATGGTGGAAACGCCCGGCGGCGACGTCGGCTACGTCAGAGAGGACGTCGTCGTGGAACAGGAAACGCAGCCTTAAAGGTGAGAGGATGTGAAAGCATTGGCTGAAAGACCTCAAAACGAAAGAATAATAAGAGAAACAACGGGATCCTACCGCTTCCCGAGAGGCGGTATCGGCCACGTCGGACCTTACGGCGTCAATGAGCAAGACCCCGATATCATCCGCTTTGAGAACAGTCGTGAGCAGGTGACGCGTTTGCGCCGGAAAGAGGAGAAAACGGAAGCGAAACGCTCAAGGAACAGAGGCAGATTCGCCTTGGTCGCTCTCGTCATCGCCGCCCTCATCCTCGGTTTCGGCGGCAGCTTCCTCTTCGCCCACGGTGTGCGCACCGCCCACGCCGGCAAAGCCGCCGAAGAGATGGAAGTCGTCCCCGTCGCCGCCGAAGCGCCGGCGGAACCGGCTGAGGCGGAAGAAGCGGCGCCGGCGGAAGAAACGGTGAGCGCGGCGGAAGCGGCGGCTGAAAAGAATGAGGAGAGTGAAGCGGCGGCGGTGAGCGCGGCCGTGAACGACGATCCCTCCTATACACGGGTGATCAACCGCTCCTATCCGATCCCCGAAAACTATATCGCCGGCAGCGGCCGGCTCAGCAGCGTGGAAGGGATCGAACTCGAAAGCGAGGCCGCCAAAGCCATGGAGCAGATGCTCAAAGGCTTGCGGGATACGGGGATGTCGATCCAGCTCGTCTCCGGCTACCGCAGCGACGATTATCAACGCGGTCTCTATGAACGGCAAATCAATAAGCAGGGCGGCAACAAGGAAAAGGCCGCGACGATCTCCGCCGTGCCCATGACCAGCGAACATCAGGCCGGTCTCGCCGCCGATCTCAGCGTCGACGGCACCCTCGAGACCTCCTTCTCTCAAACGGAGCAGGGCAAATGGCTGGAAAAACACTGCATGGAATACGGCTATATCCTGCGCTATCCCCCGGGCAAGGAAATTGTTACCGGCATCATCTACGAACCATGGCACTTCCGCTACGTCGGCTCGCCGGCCACGGCGTCGGCGATCATGAGCTCGGGTCAGACCATGGAAGAATATTACGGCAAAACGCTGAAACCCGAAGATATCGACGCTTACCGTCCTTATCTCAACGAATCATATTAAAGGAGGCGCCATCATGTCCGAAAAAGATTATTTCCGGGCGGGAAAATTAAATGTGAATCAGCATAATCAGGGGAGCCTCGACGCGGCGGAACCGTCGGAAAACGCCGCTCAGGGCAGTATCGATCCGCAGGTGAAGGTCGGCGAGGTCGTGGACGGGATCCCCTTTGAAAGGGAGACCGCGCCGCCCCGAAACGGTTTTGAGAGCCAAAACGGCGCCTACGCTCC
>CACXDX010000151.1 GCA_902766525.1 uncultured Bacillota bacterium
CGAACAGGGTCTCCGCTTCGCTATTCGTGAAGGCGGCAGAACCGTCGGCTCCGGGGTCGTCTCCTCGATCATCGAATAATTTGAATCTTTTACGCTCCTTGGACGGTGCATATTTGCACCGTCCATCGGAGGGTTTAAAAAGAAATCGTTTCCCAAAGGGAAACAGCTGTATACAGCGATGACATGAGAGATTGCGCAAAGAGAAATCCTGAACCCTTTGCGGTAACTTTCATCGAGCCAGTCCGCAAAATCGGACGAAAATAAGGAGGAAAAAGAATTGGCACAACAGAAAATCAGAATTAAATTAAGAGCTTTTGACCATAAGCTGCTTGATCAGTCTGCGGAACGGATCACCGAAACGGCCCGCAAAACCGGAGCCACGATTTCCGGTCCGATCCCTCTCCCGACGGAAAAGAGCATTTATACCATCTTGCGTTCACCCCATGTCAACAAAGACAGCCGTGAACAGTTTGAAATGAGAACGCACAAAAGATTGATCGATATCCTCAATGCTTCTTCCAAGACTGTGGATTCACTTATGCGTTTGGATTTACCCACCGGTGTTGATATTGAAATCAAGCTTTAAGGCCCGCCCATCAATCGAGCCTTAAAGAAAAATCGGTGCGGAGAGATTACGAAAGTCGTTTGTTTTTGGGATCGATTTTTGTTGATCCCGCCCACTACAGGCGAGCAATGCCGGAGATCCGGCACCTACGAATGGAAAGAGAGGTGTAGAACATGACACAAAAGGTCATTATGGGGAAAAAGGTCGGTATGACCCAGATCTTTGCCGAAGACGGTAAGATTATTCCGGTCACCGTTGTAGAAACCGCCCCCAGTGTCATCGTACAAATCAAAGATGAAGCCACCGATGGTTACAAGGCCATTCAGTTGGGCTTCGATGTCAAAAAAGAAAAACTGGCGAACAAAGCCGAAAAGGGACATTTTGCCAAAGCGGATACCGCTCCCACCAAGGTATTGAAAGAATTCCGTGTGGATGATGTTTCCGCCTACAGCTTAGGTCAGAAATTTGACCTGGATCAGTTTGAAGTCGGCGATATCGTTGACGTTACCGGGACTTCCAAAGGGAAGGGTTTTGCGAGTACCATCAAGAGATGGGGCTTCCACAGAGGGCCGATGGGTCATGGTTCGAAAAATCACCGTCGTCCGGCCTCTGCCGGCGCCAAAGGTCCCGCTCGTATCTTCAAGGGCAAAAAGAGCCCGGGTCGCTACGGCGGCGTCAAAGTGACGATTCAGAATCTTCAGATCGTCAAGGTGATTCCGGAAAACAACGCTCTTTTGATTAAAGGTGCGATCCCCGGAGCAAAGAAATCCGTCGTAATCGTAAAGAACGCCGTTAAAGCGTAAGTTATATCTTGGTTGGAAAGGAGGAACATCGGAATATCATGGCAAATATCAAGGTTTATAATATGCAAGGTGAAGAAGCCGGCGAAATGGAATTAAATTCCTCGGTCTTCGAAGCCAAAATCAATATTCCCCTGATGCACCAGGCCGTCGTTTTAAATCAGGCCTCGGAAAGAAGGGGCACACATGAAAGTAAGACCCGAGGTCAGGTCTCCGGCAGCACGAAAAAACCGT
The DNA here is from genome assembly GCA_902766525.1 of uncultured Bacillota bacterium. Lineage (GTDB taxonomy): Bacteria > Bacillota > Dehalobacteriia > UBA7702 > UBA7702 > UBA7702. The sequence continues at coordinate 1,600 of CACXDX010000151.1, forward strand.
GGCGCCAAAAAGGGACCGGCCGCGCCCGTGTCGGTACCAAACGCAATCCCGTCTGGACCGGCGGTGGTGTTGCTTTCGGGCCTCATAAGAGAGAATACGGTTTCAAAATGCCCAGAAAGATGAGAAGAGCCGCGTTGAGAAGCGCGCTCAGCGAAAAATTCGCTCAGGGTGAATTGATCGTATTTGATGAAATCACGCTGGATGCGCCGAAAACCAAAACCATGGCGGATCTGCTGAAGAAAGTGGATGCGGAAAACGCCCTTGTCGTTCTCGGTGAATTCAATGAAAACGTGATGAAAAGCGTGAGAAATCTCGCCGGCGCTAAGCCCGTCGAAGCGACCGGCATCAATGTATATAATATTCTGGCCAGCAAAAAACTGGTTATGACGAAAGACGCCGTGGCGAAAGTAGAGGAGGTGCTCGCATTATGAGAGAACCTTATGAAATCCTTGTGAAACCCATTGTCTCGGAAAAATCCATGGTTCAAATGGGCGAAAACAAATATTCCTTCGTCGTGGCGAAGGACGCGAACAAGATCGAAATCAAATATGCCGTGGAAAAGATGTTTGACGTCACCGTCGTCGGTGTCAACACTCGTACCATCCCCGGTAAAATCAAAAGACAGGGCCGCTACGAAGGCAAACGCCCCGATCTGAAAAAAGCGATTGTTACATTGAAAGACGGCGATCAGATCAAGGTCTTTGAAGGCTTATCCTAAGTAAGAAGGAGGAAAAAAATGGGTATTAAAAAATATAATCCTACTTCACCGGGCCGCCGGGGAATGACGGTTTCCACCTTCGAGGAAATCACCAAACATGAGCCGGAAAAATCCTTGCTCGCTCCCTTGAAGAGCACCGGTGGCAGAAACAATACCGGTCGTCTTACCACCCGCCATAAAGGCGGCGGTCATAAGAGACAGTACCGTATCATCGACTTCAAGAGAAACAAAGACGGGATCCCCGCTACCGTTAAAGGTATCGAATACGATCCCAATCGTACCGCCAACATCGCTCTGCTGGCCTATGCCGACGGCGAAAAAAGATATATCCTGGCTCCTCAGGGACTGAAGGTCGGAGATGTGATCGTTTCCGGCGCGGACGCGGACATCAAGGTCGGCAACAATCTGCCGATCAGCTCGATTCCCGTCGGTACCTTCATCCATAACGTGGAACTGTATGCCGGCGGCGGCGCCAAAATGGTTCGCTCGGCCGGTGCCGGTGCCCAGCTCATGGCCAAGGAAGGGAAATACGCGACGCTGCGTCTGCCCTCCGGTGAAATGAGAATGGTCCGCCTTGAATGCAGAGCCACCATCGGCCAGGTGGGTAACGAAGATCAGGAAAATATCACCATCGGTAAAGCCGGTCGTAATCGCTGGAAAGGCATTCGTCCCGCCAACCGCGGTGTTGTTATGAACCCCTGCGATCATCCTCATGGTGGTGGGGAAGGCCGTTCTCCCGTGGGGCGTGCTCCCGTTACGCCTTGGGGTAAGCCTGCTCTCGGCGCCAAGACCCGCAACAAGAAGAAGGCTTCCAGCAAGCTGATCGTGAAAGCCAGAGGATAATCGGAGGAAGGAGGCAATATCATGGCCAGATCGTTGAAAAAAGGTCCGTATTGCGAAGCCAGCTTAATGGCTAAGGTGGAAAAAATGAACGAAAGCAATGATAAGCAGGTCATTAAAACCTGGTCCCGTCGTTCCACCATTTTCCCCCAGATGATCGGACACACCATTGCCATTCATGATGGCAGAAAACATGTACCTATCTATATCACCGAAGATATGGTCGGACATAAATTGGGTGAATTTGTCATGACCCGCACCTACAGAGGTCACGGCAACACCGAAAAATCCAGCTCGTTAAGGTAAGGACCGAAGGAGGATTGAAAAATGGAAGTTAAAGCTGTTGCCAAACACGTCCGGATTTCTCCCCGCAAGGTCCGCTACGTTGCCGATCTCGTACGCGGCAAAGGCGTGGAAGAAGCCCGAGCTATTTTGAAACTGACCCCGAACCGGGGCTGCACTCCCGTTCTGAAAGTTCTGAACTCCGCTGTCGCCAACGCGGAACATAACAATGACATGAACGGTGATGATTTGTTCGTCAAGAAAATCTTTGTGGATGAAGGCGTGACCTGGAAACGGATCAAACCCCGTGCTATGGGCAGAGCCGATCGCATCTTTAAGAGATGCAGCCACATTACTGTTGTTGTCGATGAAAGAGAGGAGGCATAAAGCGTGGGTCAGAAAGTTAACCCGAAAGGATTCAGAGTCGGCGTCATCAAAGACTGGGACAGCCGC
>CACXDX010000152.1 GCA_902766525.1 uncultured Bacillota bacterium
CTCTTCCAGCAAGGTATCTTTGCCGACAATGCCGATATCGGCGGCGCCGTATTCCACAAAAGTCGGAATATCCGATGGTTTTCCGAGAAAGAAACGTATCTGTCCCGATTCATCCGAAAGGATCAGTTTTCGTTTGGGATCATCAAATTCCGGACAGGAAATACCGCTTTTCCTGAAAAAATCCATGGAGAGTTCGGCGAGACGCCCCTTGGCCAGCGCTACGTTTAACGTTGTCATTCCGTGTCACCCTCCTCTCTGTTGACGAGGATATCGAGGAGAAAATCAACATTGACGGAAAAACCCGTTGCCGCCGTGGGATCACCGAATTTTTCCACGAGATGATCATATCGGCCGCCGGAAAGGATCGGCGTACCGAAACCGGGCGCAAACCCCTGAAAGATCAAACCGGTATAATAGGAAAGCTCTCCGACCATACCGAGATCCAGTGCCAAATATCTGCCATAACCTCTTTGTTCCACCATGGCAACGACTTCACTGAGATTGGCAACGGCGTCTTTGGCTTTATCGTCAAGATCATAGCTGCTCAAACCTTTGAGCAAAGAGGTATCACCGTAAAGCCCCGGCAGCTCGATCAGAGCCTTTTTGAGGTCTCCGCCGATATGATGAGCTTCCACCTGTTGTTCCAAACCGAGGAAATCCTTCTTATCCACAAGATGGCGCAAATGATCCTTCTCTTCAAAGGGAAGATCGGTACCGTTCATCAAGCCTTTAAAATAATTGACCTGTCCCAGTTCGACGGTGAAATCACTGAGACCGGACTGGAGCAGAGATTCTATAGCCGTGACGATGATCTCGGCGTCGGCAGCGACGCCGGATTCCCCGATGATTTCACAACCGGCCTGAGCGATTTCCTTCAGGTCAAGATAACGCTCCTTTTTACTGCGGTAGATCGTTCCCCGGTAGCAGAGCTTTAAGGGGCGGATATCCTTTAATTTGGTTGCCGCGACTCTGGCACAGGGTACCGTCAGATCGGGACGAAGCACGAGAATTCGCCCTTCATCATCGACGAGCTTGATCATATTTTCTTCGGGAATGATATCCCGATGGCCGGAAAAGGAATCAAAAAATTCCAGCGTCGGTGTGACGATTTCCCGGAAACCGGCGTGTCGGAAAACTTCGATCATGGCATTTTCCGTATCCCTTTTTAATTGTGCGTCTTTGGCGAGAATATCCCGTGTTCCGTCGGGAATGTAGAGTTTCCACTGCATAACCCGGAAAATCTCCTTTCATTTCATCTCATACGATAAAGCAGTCACGATGACCGTGACTGCCCAAGAACCGTTTCGCTTTATGCCGCCGCCCTTTTCGGGAGCGGAAAAAGATCAAAGTTCCTCCTTCAACATCTCAGTCACAAATAAAACCATATGAAAATGACTGCGGTGATGATGAATGTTCATGAGAAACTCCTTTCTTCGAAAAAACTCGGCAATTTAGCAGACTAAAGTGATTATACTATACCCTTTCCGAAATTGCAAGAGGTTTTACCGATATTATACCATTTTTTCTCATTCTTCACCGAAAAAAACATTCCGCATAAAATAAATTGACATATTCCGAGAAAGGGATAATTTTCTATGAATTGGTTTCTTTCCCTCCCCACGCTTGTACAGGGATTGCTGGCGGGGCTGTTGGCCCTGATGCCCGCGGCAGCCGGTGCCGCCACGGTCTTCCCGCTCAGAAATTTACCTCAAAAATATCTCGACGGATGTTTGGGCATGGCCGGCGGCATCATGGTGGCCGCCGCGTTTTACTCACTCCTTGATCCCGCCTATCTGCGCGCGGCGGAAATGGGGCATTCTCCCGTCGTTACCCTTTGCGGAGGTTTCCTTACAGGCGTTTTCTTTTTGCTCAGTGCCGATAAAATACTGCCCACCGGCAGGGATTTCGCTTGCGGCAACAAGCTTTCCCGCCGGATCCGTCGAATTTTTCGCGGCAACACGCTGCTCTTTCTGGCCATGACCGTTCACAATATCCCCGAAGGGCTGGCCATCGGGGTGGCCGTCGGCGCGGCGAACAACGGCGATACGATGGCGGCGGCTTTGGCTTTGGCCGTCGGCATCGGTATCCAGAATTTTCCCGAGGGCGCCGCCATCTCTCTGCCCTTACGGCGTGACGGCGCCACACCGATCAAAGCATTTCTGTCGAGTCAGTTTTCTTCCTTGGCGGAAACGGCGGCTGCCATGGCCGGAGCGGCGCTGACCATCTTTGCCGCGGCGATCCTGCCCTTCGTTCTGGCCTTTGCCGCCGGCGCCATGATCTTTGTGGTCTTCGCCGAGATCATACCCGAAGCTCACATCAACGGCAATAAGAAAATCGTTTCGATCCTCGCCGCAACGGGCTTTGCCGCGATGATGTTTTTCGATCTGTTTTTCAAATGAGCCTTTGTCCCTATTATATTTTCAGATATGAAGATATATTTATCCTTTTCTTTTCTTCAGTGGCCGAAAACCCAATTCTTCCTGCATCAGGATCATGATCGGAATACCGAAGATCAACGGAAACACCGATGTGTTCAGCAAAACGGTCAACGCGAACAATTTCGCGTCTACCTCCGGATAAAACAGGGCGACAGCCGGCGTGATCAGGATCATCTCCAAAATCGCGGCCAGACAGACGATCAAAGTATGTTTCAGGATATTTCTTCCGCTTCGTAAAGAAAAAGGTTCTTCGGACCGGTGCACCCAGAACAGATAAATCAGGAAAGGCCCTAAGAAATTTGCGGCAAATCCGAAAATCGAGGACCACCTTAAACTTCCGCTCAGCGCATCCATAATCAAATTGCCCACAGCCATGACCCCACAGCCGGGAACACCGTAAAAGACGGCAAAAATCGGCCCCAGCATGGTCACGGGACGAATATCCGTAAAACCCGGAATGATTTCCATAACCTTGAAGGGAATGGCTACCAGCAGATAGCAGAAGAGAAGAAGGAGTATCCGACGAGCCTGTTTCATGTGCCTGCCTCCCTTCTCTTGTTTCGAAGCTGCTTGAAGTCAAAAATCACAACCAGATTCCCCAGTACCACAAAGACGATGCCGATCAGCAAACGCGGTGTGAGAGAGACCGGATCGATGAGACTGGCGGGAAGCAGCGCCCCCCACAAAACGGAAAAAACGATCTCCAAGGAATAAATAATCGCGCAATCGGCCGGAGTAGCACGCCGCTGGGCAATGAGATTCAAGGTAATGGCCAGAGCCACCACAAAATAGGAATAGATGGCCAGACTGGCGATAACGGTCGGGGACCATGAAATACATAAAAATGTGCCGGGCTGGACGACCATCCAGCATAGGAAGCTCATCACTCCGCCGGACAAACAAATCAAAGTTGAAAAAACGATGGGATCATGCTCTCTGGCATATTGGTTGAGTTTGATGATGTAGAAGGCACGCAGAACACAGCCGATAACAATGATCGTGAGCCCCGGAATCTGGCTTTTGGTAAGCATTCCGGTCAGAGGAACGATAATCCCGACAAGAACCAAAGCAGAGGAAAACCATGTTTGATTATCTACCTTTGATCGCTGAGCCAGCATAATAACGGGAAGAGCCACCACGGTCAGAGAAAGCGTGAAGGCGCCCGTAGACACATCAAAATCTTTCAACCCGAACTGAAACATCGTATTATATGCGCCGTTGATTGCGCTGAGGAAAACACAACGCAGCAGCAGTTTTTTCGTATCCTTTTTCAATCCGGCGATAATCCGGCGGGCAAAAGCGATCAGCAGCAAGATCCCGCCTGCCAAAAAAGTGATGGAGGTGGTTGCGAAGGGGGAAACGGTATTCGGAATACAGGCAAAGATGATGACCTCCGTGGACCAGCAAAAGGTAACACAGAGAAGACACAAATTGGCTTGTAAATGATTCATGGCATACTCCCGCAGCCCGATGGTTCCTCTCAATCAAGGATACGATGGCTCAAACAGCTCGCGAAACGATCAAAAAATTCTTTCGTCACATGTTCGCATTATTATACACATTATACACCAAATTGTCTCAAAAAGCACGTCAAATATATAAAAACATCCCCTTCCCCGCAAAAAGGTCTTTACCGCAATATTGTACCCTGAAATAAACAGAAAAAAATAAAAAACCGCAGTAAGGCGATATCATCGCGTCATTCTGCGGTCAATATTTGTCGATATGGCCGAATCGTCACTCGATCCTTGTTCTCCAAAACCCGAAAAATACAAGAGGAATGATACAAATAACATCATTCTTTCCTCTTAAAAATAGGTCTTTATAATCTCTTCCGCAACTTCTTTTTTGGAGATACAGCGGTCCATGGCCTGCTTTTCAATATATCGATGAGCCTGTGACTCTTCCATTTTCAATTCGGAAATAAGCAGCCATTTTGCCCGGTTGACAATACGGATCTCTTCCATTTTTTCTTCAACGGAAAGCGTCTTTTTTTCCAGTTTTCTTAATCGTTCTCTGGCACTTTCCATCCAATCGAGAGAAAGAGCAAGCATCGGCCGGGAAAGCGGTTTGGCCAATGTAAATATCCCGTGCTCAACAACTTTATCACGGATTTCTTCGCAAAGATCCGCCCGCACAAAAAACAGCACGACAACGCCTTTTGCGCTCCCAACGTCAATGGCAAAGCTAATCCCCGCGTCGTCGGGTAAAGGAGAATTGATGATCACAAAATCATAACTCCGTTCATTCCATGCCCGTTTACCTGCGCTGACACTTGAAACAATTCTGATCGGACGGTAGTGCGATTCCGGCAGAAAGTCAGAAAGAGCGCTATTCAATTTTTCCGCCGCAGATACGACGAGAACACTGTAGATTCGCTCCTTCAGACTCATACAAAATTCCTTTCTTTGCGGTCACTCAACATTCATTTTCCGCAATATATCATTAAAACCTCGGCGGGAATATGTTCCCTGATAAAAACACTCGAAGCCGCTGTTTTACATGCCTCTCCGAAAGATTCCGGCAGTTTTTCGAAGCTACGAAGAATATCGTCACCGACAGTATAAAGATTCATATCAGCCGGTTCACACAATTTCAATTTATTCGTAATTCCGTAAAGACCGGCATAAATCATCAGAGCAAATGCCAGATACGGATTGGCGGTGGGATCGGGGGAGCGCAGCTCCGCCCGACGATACTCTCCGATCGCAGCCGGAATACGGATAAGCTGCGATCGATTTTCATGTGACCAGGAAACATACCTCGGTGCTTTATGATTGCCGAGACGTTGATAAGAAGCCTCACTCGGATTCAAAAAGGCAGTCATCGCTCTGACATTTAAAAGGATCCCCGCAATCATGTGGTAAAAATCTTTTTCGTCATCAAAAGGCCGCAGCGACATGTTGATGTGAAAGCCGTTACCGGGTAAATGCTCGAGAGGTTTCGGCGAGAAATCCGCGGCCATACCGTTTCTATGAGCGATGGTTTTGACAACACGCTGGAATGTTACGGCGTTATCTGCGGCGATCAGAGCATCGGCATAACGAAAATCAATTTCATTCTGTCCCGGACCTTCTTCATGATGGGAACTTTCCGGATGAATACCCATTTGCTCCAAAGTCAAACATATTTCACGCCGGACATTTTCTCCGCAGTCTTCGGGAGCAATATCCATATATCCCGCATCATCAGAGGGGATCACGGTCGGCTTTCCTTTTTCATCCCGCTGAAACAGATAAAATTCCTGTTCCGCACCGAAGGTAAATTCAAATCCGGCTTTTTTTGCCTCTGCGATTGCCTGTTTCAAGATGCGGCGTGTATCGCACAGAAAGGGTGCTCCGTCCGGATGAGTAATATCGGAAAACATTTGGACAACCCGTCCGTGTTCGGGCCGCCACGGCAGCGGCATGAGGGTGCCGGGTTCCGGATGCAGAAGCAGATCGCTGTGAGTCTCATCACCGAAACCGGTAATGGCAGATGCGTCAATGGAAATACCGTATTCAAAGGCTCGAGGCAATTCCTCCGGCATAATGGCAATATTCTTTTGTTTACCGAAAACATCACAGAAAGTAAGACGGATAAACTTCACGTCTTCCTCCCGCGCATATTGAATGACCTCTTCTTTTGAATAATTCATGATAACCTCCCGTTGTCTTTAATTGGCCACATACATTTGTCGATAGGGATTTTTGCTGTCCGGAGTCACAACGGTAAAAGGGGAAGAAAGCACTTTTTCCCTGTCAAGTCCGAATATCCGACAGTATTCCGAAATATGAGATCGAAGCTCCCGCATATCATCTTCACCCGCGGGACGAGCTGTGACCTGCTCGGGAAAAACCACGTCTTTACATTCGGATCGAAGGAACATTTTCCCTCCGTGCATCCCCGTGCAGGGGAAAAATCTCACACACTTTTCATCCGGTGTTTCCAGGTTGAGCACAATAATGATTCCTCCCGCCTGATATTCGCCGAGGAAGCTGCCGGCTTTACCTCCGATGACAATAAGAGGAACTTTATCTTTATAGGCTTTCATATGGATGCCCGCACGATACCCGGCATTGCCTCTGACATATATTTTCCCGCCGCGCATAGCATAGCCGGCGGCATCGCCTATGTTTCCGTGCACCACAATCGTGCCGTCATTCATCGTATCACCGACCGCATCCTGAGCGCTTCCCAGCACCGTAAGAAGTCCTCCGTTCAGATAAGCTCCGAGCGCATTACCCGGAACCCCCTGTATGGTGATATCTCTTCCCGTCATTCCGGCCGCAATAAAACGCTGACCGCAGCAGGCTCTGATGATACATGGTCCTTGAGCGTTTCTTATCGAATCATTGAGCTCTTTGTGTTCAAGTCCTTCCGCAGAAATCGACACCATATTATACCACACCTCCAAACTTTTTTCTACGCGTCTCCGCCGGAAATGCCGCCGTTGTGGCAGTCTTTTTCAATAAATCGAAATGAACCGAAGATATCGGCGTCTGCTCTCGTATCATCGAAGTATAGATCCCCGCACGTTCGTCAGAACCGATAAGAATAAAACCTTTCAGCAGATCGTCTTCGGTAAAGAGCCTTTTCATTGTCTTTTCCGTTTTTTCTTCGTAAAGCTCCCCTTCATAGGAACCTGCCGTCATCACGTGAAGACCGAAGAATCCGACGGCGTTCATGGGCAGCGCCTTATCGAAAACTTTATTGCCTTCGGCCATGTTGACTCCTGCCGTATACCCCTGCATACAGGCGTTCGGCATCATTGCGAGAACCCGTTTCCGACCCGTGGAGACATCCGCACCCTCGGCACAATCACCGGCGGCATAAATATTTTCCACGGACGTTCGCATCCGATCGTCCACAACGATGCCACGGCCCACCTCGCCTCCGATATCTTGAAAGAGTGAAGTATTGGGGCTGATGCCGCAGGCAAGAACGAGGACATCAAAAGATATGACCGCTCCGCTTTTCAGATAAGCCGTATTTTTCTTAAATCGTGCAACGCTGTCATTCAGACAAAAGTGAAAACCGTGTTCTTCCAGATGTGTCTGTACCAAAGCGGCGCCTTCCGCATCGAGAATACCGGGGAGCACATGATCGGCAAGATCACATAAAGTGACACTTGCCGCGCGTCCCGCAATCCCTTCCGCACATTTTAAGCCGATCAATCCCGCGCCGATGATCAATACGTGATCGCTTTGACAGATCCCCCGTTCCAAACCGAAAGCATCATCAAGAGTCATAAAAGTGTATTGTTTTTTTACGGAACTCAACCCCTCAAATGGCGGAATAAACGGAGATGAGCCCGTTGCCAGACAAAGATCGGTATATGCAACAACCGTCCCGTCATCCAATTTTACTTCCCGGCTTTCCGGAAGAATGGCAACGGCTTTTCTCCCGTAAAGTACGCGGCATTGCATCTTTTCATAAAAGTCCTCGCCGCGATAGCCCATATGTGAAAGATCTGTTTTCCCCTCTAAATAATAGGAGATCAGCGGCCGGCAATACACTTTATGTTTTTCTTCGGATATCACGACAATCTCGCCGAACTCATCTGTGCTGCGAATACCTTCAATACAATTGACGGCGGCTGCGCCGTTGCCGATAATGACATATTTTTTCAAATCATTTCACCCCGCTCCTCATAGACGATTGCCTTATTGGGACAACCTTTAACACATGCCGGCTCCCCGCATTCATTCTGCAGACACAATTCACATTTTTGCATAACACCGTCCTCGCCCGGCGCCAATGCGCCGTAAGGACAAACGAGAACACAGGTGTAACACCCGACGCATTTGTTTTTATCGATACGGATCACACCGTTGTCTTTTGACAACGCGGCGGCAATGCAGCTTTTCACACAAATCGGATCCTCGCAATGCCTGCAGGAAACGGCATAAGAGATCTTTTCATCCCCCTCAACATGAATACGGGGATAGATCGGCTTTCCTTTCAGCGCCAGTACCATATCGGAAAGGCCGGAATTTGCGAATGCGCAATAATATTCACACAGGTGACACCCGAGGCACCATTTTTCATTGACATAAACACGTTTCATCATCTTATTCCCCCGCATGGGCAATGCCCAAAATCCGAAGCTCCGTTTCATTCAGACCCACACCGCGAAGCATAAGCCGGTTTCCGCGAAGCCCTTCAATAGAATTGATCCCCATTCCACCCATCAGTTCCATGATCTCCCGCCTCCATGCCGTCATAAGATTGACAAGACGCTCCCTGCCGACGGCGGGATTGAGCCTCTTGACAAGATCCGGACGCTGGGTGGCAATGCCCCAGTTACACTTCCCCGTATGACAGGATCGACAGAGGTGACAGCCGAGAGCCAGAAGAGCGGCCGTACCGATATAACAAGCGTCGGCTCCGAGAGCGACCGCTTTGATCACATCCGTTGCGCTGCGAATCGAACCGCCGGCGACAAGAGATACATTATTTCGAATCCCTTCATCGCGCAGCCTCTGATCAACGGCAGCCAAGGCAAGTTCAATCGGGATGCCCACATTATCCCGAATACGGGTAGGAGCGGCACCCGTACCGCCGCGAAGACCGTCGATGGCAATGATATCCGCGCCGCTGCGGGCAATACCGCTTGCGATTGCGGCGATGTTGTGAACGGCGGCAACCTTCACGATTACCGGCTTTTGATACTCGGTGGCCTCTTTCAGCGAATAAACAAGCTGCCGAAGATCTTCGATGGAATAAATGTCATGATGCGGCGCCGGCGAGATCGCGTCGGATCCTTCGGGGATCATGCGTGTACGGGAGACATCTCCCACAATTTTGGCACCGGGCAGATGCCCGCCGATGCCCGGCTTTGCCCCCTGACCCATCTTGATTTCAATGGCGGCACCGGCTTCCAAATAATCTTCATGAACACCGAAACGTCCGCTGGCAACCTGGACAATGGTATTGGGTCCGTATTGATAGAAGTCCTCGTGCAATCCTCCTTCGCCGGTATTATAAAGGATCCCGAGGTCGGTAGCGGCTTTTGCCAGAGATTCGTGGGCATTGTAACTGATGGAACCGTAACTCATGGCCGAAAACATAACAGGCAAAGCCAGATTGATCTGCGGAGAAAGATCGCAGATGATATTTCCGTCTCCGTCCCGCCGGATTTTTTTCGGTTTTTTCCCGAGAGAAACGTGAGTCTCCATAGGCTCGCGAAGCGGATCGATAGACGGATTTGTCACCTGAGAAGCATTGATCAGCAGTTTGTCCCAATACACCGGAAACGGTTTGGGAGTTCCCATGGAAGACAGCAGAACACCGCCGCTCCCCGCCTGTTTGAATATTTCTTTGACGGTATTATTTTGCCAATTAGCGTTTTCTCTGAGAATACAGTCACTTTTCACGATTTTTAAAGCTCGTGTCGGACACAGAGAGACACAACGCTGACAGTTGACGCATTTCATCTCGTCACTCATCATCATATTGCGCTCCGGGCTGAAAAAGTGCACTTCGTTCGAGCATTGCCGTTCGCAGACGCGACAGCCGATGCAGCGGCCGTCATTGCGAATTACCTCAAATTCCGGAAAGATAAAATCCACAGCCATCAATAAGCACCTTCTTTCACATTTACGACCACCGGTTCTCCGCCGGCCGGAGCCCAGATATTTTCCGCATCCGGTTCCATGGTGCGGATAGATGCCTCTTCACTGGCGACAAATACTTTATCATTTTTTTCACCGACCACCATTGAACGAAGTTTTAAACGATCGTTCAACACCATAATTCCGCCCGTAAAACCGAGAACGATGGAAAATGGCCCGGTCACAAGCAAACTCGGGAAGACGGTACGAAGGTAGGCCTGTCTTTTGCGGGTTGTTTCGTCCTTTTCCCTTTCGATGGTACTCCAGAAAGGAGCTGCGATCACATTGGCCGCTTCCGTAAGCGTCATCCCCTGCACCCGCACGAGATAATCCAAAATATAAGTAATGACCTCGGTGTCGGTTTGGAGCGTACATTTATATCCGAACATTTCAATGAAACGGCGGTTGGCATCATAAGACGAAATATCGCCGTTGTGTACAATGGAATAGTCCAATAAAGTAAAAGGATGCGCGCCGCCCCACCAGCCCGGGGTATTTGTCGGATAGCGCCCGTGAGCCGTCCAGGAATAACCCTCGTATTCATCGAGTTTATAAAAGACACCTACGTCTTCCGGAAAACCGACCGCCTTGAAGGTACCCATATTCTTGCCGCTGGAAAAGACATAGGCGCCGCTCATCTCACTGTTGATGATCATCACGATCCGCGCAACGAATTCCTTTTCATCAAGCTGGAGACTTCTGAGCATAGATCCGAGAGGAGCGACAAAGTACCTCCAAATCATCGGTTCATCTGTGATAGACGGAATTTTACGCGTCGGAATACGCTCGGAATGAACAATTTCAAAATATTCTTTTAAATACGCTTCGCATTTCTTCCTTGTGTCGCGGCTGTCAAAGAACAGATGCAGCGCATAAAAATCTTTGTATTCCGGATAAATACCATAACCGGCAAAACCGCCGCCAAGCCCGTTGCTGCGTTCATGCATAGGCTTCATGGCATTTGTGATCATTTCCCCGGTCATCTTGTTGCCGTCTTTCGATATAACCGCCGCAATCGCGCATCCGGCGGGAATACGCACCTGACCTTCTTTAATCATAAGAATCCGTCTCCTGTTTAAAAAATTTTAAAAGGCTTAAAACCGCACAGGAAAACCTGAACGATGAGAAATGCCTTTACAGTATAACCGGTTACATCCCGAAACCCGAGAGCGGCCGGTTTTTGTATAACATCCGTAAATCAGCAGGTTATCAGCAGATGTCCACTGGACATATCGTTGTAAATTTCACACGCTGTGTCACTGACATCGTAAACGTGAACAAGCTCGGAGAGTTCTTCTCCGTGTTTAAATTTTCCGACGATATCCGGAACGTGCTTTAACTTTTCCGGAGCGAAACGAACTGTTTTTTTATTTTCAAATACCGCTGTGTACAGAATCTCCGCCTCTACAAGATCTTGGAAAAAATGACTTCCGTAAGACAGTTCGGGATTATAACCGGCCTTGGACTCTTCCACCTCGCAAACAACCTCGAATGCGCTGATATCCGAAAATGCCGTCGGCACGCCAAGCTCGGGAGAAGATGTCCCGATACGGCCCGGAACGATAAGCATCATATGCTTATTCATCTCGCGATAGTGCCAGTTGATTTCTCCGATGAACCTTGCGACGGTATGCTTTTCTTTATAGGGCATATTGTAATACATGATCGGATCCACATATACGATGATATCCAGCTTTTCCACCTTCGACATACCCATGGAAGCGTCTTTGCTTTCCAAAAGGATTCTTTCATCCGGGATATCGGCAGGTATCACCGCTTCAAAACCACTCTTTTGAAGTTGGAGAGGACGGCATTGTAAAAGGTCAATCGTATATTCTCCGTTTTCGGAAATATTGATCGTAAACTCGGTATCGACAGGATATTCATATTCATCCTGAATACAGCGCAGCATCCTTTTCATTTGTTCCATAAGCTGTTTGTTCTCGACGAATCCTCCGCAAGAAACAAATTTTACCGTCTGACGTCTCCCCGACTCCCGAAGTCTGCGCTCCGCGTCGTAATCATGCTCAAACAATACTTTTTCAAGATACTTCGGGAGAACGGGTTCTATATGATCAGCAGACAATCTCTCAAGGTTACGGTCAGCGACATTGATGGCTTCGATTTTCCTCTGAGAATATTTATGCTTCTCCGCCGAAGATGAACTTGATGATTTTTCCGGCATATCAAGATTGACGATACGGGGATAAGACCCTTCCGTTCTGTCAACCGCCGATGTGCCTAAACCCATAACAAGCCTGAGCATTCCCGCCGCGGGATCACTTTCCTTCGTGATGCGATAAGGGCTGTAGGAATAACCCACCCCTGCCGCGCAGGGCATATAGTAGGAGCCGTAATAAGAACCGGAAACACGCTGGATCAGCAGCGCCATCTGTTCGTCACGTTTATCCAGCCCGCGTCTTTTGCGGTAGTCAAGCGCAGATAAACTCATTGAGCTCGCATATACCGTTTTGATCGCGTTTTCGAATTCATCAAGGCGCTCTGCCGGTGTTCCCCTGTTTGCGCAAAAAACGGAATCATATTTGCCGGCAAAGGCATTGCCGAAGCCATCCTCGAGAATACTGCTTGAACGGATGATATAAGGATCCTGTCCGTAATATTCGATGATATGAACAAACTGTTCGCGAATAGCGCTTGAAAAAGATCCCTTCAGCAATTTCTCCGCAAAAACCGCCGCAAGAGTGAAAAATCCTTCCTCCGTTCGCTGTCTGATCCTCAGATCCCATAAATCATTGTCAACGATGTACGTATAATACAGATCCGAACCCACATAAAATGAATCGTGCGGTTCAAGAACACTGCTGATATCATCTTCTTTGTTTCGAATTATCGATCTGGCGAGCAGCATACCGCAGGCTTTTCCGCCGATCATTCCGGTTCCGATCATGTGATCCCTAACGGCAAAATAGTCCTCCGGATCAAAATGTTTCTTTACCTTCTCACGCATTTTTTCATCACGGGTCATCATGATATCACACATTTTATCGCAGTCTTCCTTGATATCCACACCGTTTTCAGCGAGAAGTTTGATGCGATCAAAGAATCTGTCCCAGGAATCGGAGTACTGTTCCTCCGCCGAGCGCTGAGCCAAACCCAGAGCTTGGTAAAATCTGCTGGACGTCACGCCGTCAAGGATCGGACGAAACCTGCCGTTTGCGGGATCGTAAGTATGCGGAAGAAACATCGTATCGGAGTTCCGGTTCCACACTTTTTCCGGACGCACATAAATATTCCTGCTGTCGGAATATACATCAATGAAAAGCTGGGTCGTATCGAGGATCTTATTGATGGAATGAACGGAATGTTTCCCCCTGATGATCGGGAAAAACGCAACGGTATCCAGAATAAACAGAAACGGACAGGTGACTCTGAAGAAATTCCCCATCATCAGATCCGTGGCCCACGCCGCCTGAAGCTCGGAAAGACAGTCAAAAACATAAAACGCGTCTTTTCCTTCTTCTGCAATGATATTATGTATTTCGACGGTGAAAGTTTCAAATCTGTGAGACAGCGGCAATTCAATTGTTTTCACTTCGGGACAATCCGTGATCAGCGGTTCATGGCTGGCAAATCGAAAATAAATGATATTGCGCCCGTCTTCTTTTGCCTGTTCCACATAGGGTTCCATGAACAGTCGAAATTCGGAAAGATCCGATACACGCCAAACAACATTATCACCGAGACGGATGTTGTCAAAGGCAGCATCCATCTCCGGGATACCGCTTTTTACTCTTTCAAAAGCAGCCATAGCAACCTCCCAAATAAAAAAGAAAGGCGTTCTTTTCGTCAGGGATTTCCCAAACGAAAATGAACGCCTTTGCTCATTTGCCTGAATTATAAAACGATTTCGTACTTTTGTCAAGGGTTTGCGTAAAAAATTCAATTTAAAATTATAAAAATGCACAAACCGACAACATAAAAAATTTTCAATTGCGGCTTGACATTAAAAACGATAGGGGTGTATAATAACTTACGTAAAGGCAAGGGCGTCTTTGAGTGATTTGACTCGAAGACGCTCTTTCTCATTTTTGAGAGCAGAGCAAATCGAATTGAATATGGATGAAAAAGGCAAAGGCGTCTTTTGTGTTCACACGAAAGGAGTCTTTGTCTTTACTTATTTTAATTCGAAAGGAGAAAGAAACATGAAAACAGTATCGGATTATTTCGGAAGCATGGTTTTTGATGACCGCGCCATGCGGGCGAATCTCTCCGCGGAGATTTACGCCTCCCTGCGCAAAACCATCGATGAAGGGAAGGAACTCGACATTGGTGTTGCCAACGCGGTCGCGGAAGCGATGAAAAAATGGGCGGTTGAAAGAGGCGCAACGCATTTCACCCATTGGTTCCAGCCGCTCACGGGTATTACCGCGGAAAAACATGACAGCTTTATCTCACCGTCTCCGGATGGCAGCATTATTATGGAATTCTCCGGCAAAGAACTCATTAAAGGTGAGCCGGACGCTTCTTCTTTCCCGTCGGGCGGACTTCGCGCAACCTTTGAGGCCAGAGGGTACACCGCATGGGATCCGACATCCTATGCTTTTATCAAAGGAAATACGCTCTGTATCCCAACTGCCTTTTGTTCCTACGGGGGGCCGGCGCTGGATAAAAAAACGCCTCTTCTCAGGTCAATGGAAGTTTTAAACAAACAGGCGCTTCGGATTCTGCGGCTTTTCGGTAACGATAAAGCCAAAAGAGTCGTCTCCGCAGTCGGACCGGAGCAGGAATATTTCCTCATAACACAGGAAATGTATGAACAACGTCCCGATCTTCGCTTTACCGGACGTACCTTGTTCGGGGCTAAGTCTCCGAAAGGTCAGGAACTGGATGACCACTATTTCGGCGTCATCAAGCCGGGCGTTGCCGCATTTATGGAAGATCTCAATGATGAACTGTGGAAGCTGGGAATTTTAGCAAAAACAGAGCATAACGAAGTCGCGCCGGCTCAGCATGAACTCGCACCGATCTATACGACAACAAACATCGCCACGGATCACAATCAGCTGACCATGGAGATCATGCAGAAAGTCGCCGCAAAACATGGCCTCGTCTGTCTGCTTCATGAAAAACCCTTCGCCGGCGTAAACGGCAGCGGCAAACATAACAACTGGTCCATCGCTACGGACGAAGGCCAGAATCTGCTGTCTCCAGGCGAAACACCCTATGAAAACGCACAGTTTTTGCTGTTCCTCTGCGCAGTCATCAAGGCCGTAGATGATTATCAGGATTTGCTTCGTATTTCCGTTGCGACCGCAGGCAATGATCACCGCCTCGGCGCCAATGAAGCTCCCCCGGCCGTGATTTCCATTTTCCTCGGCGACGAGTTAAATGCCGTGCTTGAAGCCATTGAGACCGATACGCCTTATCATAAGGCGAAAAAGACGCAGATGAAGCTCGGCGTGGACGTGCTGCCGAAATTCAATCGCGATACCACCGATCGCAACCGCACTTCACCTTTTGCTTTTACGGGTAATAAATTTGAATTCCGCATGCTCGGTTCTTCCGACAGCATTGCCTGCGCCAATATCATGCTCAACAGTGCCGTCGCGGAAAGTCTGCGTATCTACGCGGATCGCCTGGAAAAAGCAGCGGATTTCGAAACGGCGCTTCATGATATGATCAAAAAGACGATCAAAGATCACAAGCGCATCATTTTCAACGGCAACGGCTACGACGACGCCTGGATCACGGAAGCGACAAAAAAACGCGGTCTGCTCAACTATCGGACAACGGCGGACTGCATGCCGCATCTGCTTGACGAAAAGAACGTCACAATGCTCACGTCCCTCGGCGTTTTCAGCAAAGACGAGCTGGAATCCCGCTGCGAAATTATGCTGGAAAATTACGTGAAAAGCGTCATTATCGAAGCAAATACCATGATCAACATGGTCCACAAGCGGATCGCTCCGGCCATCACCCGCTTTACCGCGGACCTGGCCAAGCAGGCATCGGAAAAGAAAGCTCTTTCCCCGGATCTTGCCTGCAGCTATGAAATAGAACTCGTTTCCAAGCTTTCCGAGCTGACAGACAGCATTACCGAAAGAACCGATGATCTGGAAGAAGCCATGCTGGAACTCCAAAACGCGGAGGACATTATCGCGGAAGCCGATTACATCTGCCACACCATCCTGCCCAAAATGAATGAACTCCGCATTCCCTGCGACAGAGCGGAGCTGCTGACGGCAAAGAGCTATTGGCCCTTCCCGACCTACGGTGACCTTCTGTTCAGTGTAAAATAAAATACCCGGAAAGTGCACACTCCTTTATCGAAAACCGGGCCGGGCAGATTATTGCTGTTTCACACAACACCGGAGTTCCGTCTGCGGATGACAAAAATGCCGCGGTGAAAATTCATCGCCGAAGGGGATTATAAATGGAAAAGATACTTGTTTTGGATTTCGGCGGCCAATATAATCAATTGATTGCCCGCAGGGTACGGGAGCTGCATGTATTTGCGGAGATCAGACCCTATGACCGAATGACACCTTCCGAAATCAAACGGGAAAACTACAGGGGAATCATATTTACCGGAGGGCCGAACAGCGTATATGATCCGGTTTCTCCCCGCTGCGATCCCGGTATTCTTGAGCTGGGTATCCCGATTTTGGGTATATGCTACGGCGCGCAGCTTCTGGCCTTCATGACGGGCGGAGAAGTTATAGGCGCGGAAAACAGCAGCGAATACGGAAAAACGCTCCTGAAAACCAAAAACAACGTCTTGTTTCGGGATGTTCCCGGGGAAAGCATCTGCTGGATGAGCCATACGGATTTTATACGCTCGGTAGCAGATGGTTTTCAAATCATCGCGTTTACGGAAAAATGCCCCTGTGCCGCAATGGGTA
>CACXDX010000153.1 GCA_902766525.1 uncultured Bacillota bacterium
CTTTTGCCGCATCGCCGAAAGCGGCAGCTTCAGCAAAACCGCCGAAGAGATGGGCTATTCCCAATCGGCCATCAGCCAGATGATACAATCTCTTGAAAACGAAGTCCGCATGGAACTGCTGATCCGTTCCAGAGGAAAGGTCACTTTGACCGATGAAGGGAAGGAGCTCCTGCCCGAAGTTCGCACCATCGTCAATGATTATCATCTGCTCAATGAAAAGACAAGAGAACTTCAGGGCCTTGACAGCGGCGAGATCCGTATCGGCACCATCGCCAGCGTTTCCCACGCCTGGCTGCCCAAAATGATCCGATCTTTTCAAAAAAAATATCCCCACGTTCGTTTCAGCCTGGCTCAGGGGGACTATACCGCCATCGCCCAATGGATCGATACGGACGACGTCGATTTCGGTTTCGTCAACGGCGATGCCATCTCGGGATTTCACAAGATCCCTCTGGCTCACGATGAGATGCTGGCGATTTTACCGCCGTCCCATCCCCTTTGTGCCAAAGCGGAGATCCCTTTGGAAGACCTCGCCGACGAGCCTTATATCCGCCTGGAAGAAGGCGATTTCAACGAACCGATGAACGCCTTTCGCGCCAAAGAACTGAAGCCTTCCACCCGTCTGAAGGTTTACGATGATTACACGGTCATGGCCATGGTCGAGGAAAATCTCGGCTACAGCATCATTCCCGAAATGAACCTCCGCCGTCACGATTACAAAATCGAAAAGCGCAGGATCAAACCGCGGATCACCCGCAATCTCTGTGCCGTTTTTTCCGATTATCACCATCTGCCGAAGATGAGCCGGCGCTTCATTGACTTCATTGAAGATCATTTTTCCGATCTCATCCGGGGAGGCAACAGCAATGAGTCATGAACTGAAAAACAGCTTTATCGCGGCATTTCCCCGCACGATCCCGATCCTTACCGGCTATCTTTTCCTCGGCGGCGGTTTCGGTCTGCTCCTGACCAGCGCCGGTTATCCCTGGTATTGGACGACGATCATGGCCATCGTCATTTACGCGGGCATGGGCCAGTACGTCGCCGTCAATATGCTCGCGCCCGGCGTCAGCCTGATCGACGTCTTTCTCGTTCAGGCGACGATCAACGCCCGTCATTCCTTTTACGGCATCACCATGCTGCAAAAATACAACGGCATGGGGAAACTGAAGCCCTATCTGATCTTTACCATGACCGATGAAACTTTCTCCCTGCTCTGCTCGGCAAAGATCCCCGAGGGCGTCAGTGAAAAACAGTATTTCTTCTTCGTTTCCCTCCTCGACCATTTATACTGGATCTGCGGCTGCACCCTGGGCGGCGTTATCGGTTCGCTGCTGAAATTCGACACCACCGGCATCGAAATGATCATGACTTCGCTCTTCCTCACCATCGCCATCGATCAATGGAAAGACAACAAAGATCATTTGCCGGTTTTCATCGGCGGCATTGCCGCCGTCGTCTGCCTTGTGATCTTCGGCGCCGAACATTTCATCATCCCGGCTCTCATCCTGCTCACCGCCGGACTGCTCCTCTTCCGCAAACGGATCGAAGCGGCAACGACAACGGAAGCTCTCTGCGAACCGGAAGAAAGGGAGGAGGAATAAGCCATGCTGACAACGACCCAAATGATCATTTATATCCTCGTTACCGCGGCCGGCGTGTTTGCCACCCGGGTCAGCGCCTTTCTGCTCTTCCCCTCGGGGCGGACGACGCCGAAAATCATCATTTTTCTCGGCAACGCCCTGCCCTGCGCTTTGATGGCGCTTTTGATCGTCTACTGCCTGAAAGATGTTTCTCTCATCGCCCATCCTCACGGCCTGCCGGAGCTGATCGCCCTTGCCGTCACGGCGCTGCTCCATCTTTGGAAGAAGAACACCTTGCTCAGCATCAGCGTCGGCACCGTGCTCTATATGATTTTGGTACAGGGAGTCTTTTAAAAAAATCTTTCCTGTGTTATAATGAAAAAAACAAAAAAGGAGATCATCGATATGTTAAAAACCACAACCGACATCATCCCCGGCAGAAGCTATGAAATCCTCGGCATCGTCATGGGATCCTTCGTCAATTCCAAAGATTTCGTCAAAGATATCGGCGCCGGCCTGAAATCCATCGTCGGCGGCGAACTGAAAAGCTACACCAAAATGATGGAAGAATCCAGAAGCAAAGCGATGGAAAAAATCGAATACGAAGCCGCCTCTCTCGGCGCCGACGCCATCATCGGCATTCGTTTCACCACCAGCGCCATCATGCAGGGTGCCTCGGAAATTCTGGTCACCGGCACAGCGATCAAATTCAAATAATTCCGTTAATCCCGGCCAAAAAGAAAAGAGGGTATCAACATGAAAGTTCTCATGATCAACGGCAGCAGCCATAAGGAAGGCAGTACCTTCACCGCACTTTCGGCCGCCGCCGCGGCGCTGGCAAAAGAGGGCATCGAATCGGAAATCATCCAATGCAGCAAAGGCGCGATCCGGGACTGCGTCGCCTGCGGCGGCTGCGGAAAACATCCCGGCAAATGCGCTTTCGACGACGACATCGTCAACGAAGTCATCGCCAAAGCCAAAGAAGCCGACGGCTTCATCTTCGGCACGCCGGTCTATTACGCTCATCCTACCGGCAGGATCCTTTCCCTGCTCGACCGCGCTTTCTATGCCGGCGGCGCGAATTTTGCCTATAAACCCGGAGCCGCCGTGGCTTCGGCACGGAGAGCGGGAACAACCGCTTCCTTCGACGTACTCAATAAATACTTCACCATCTGCAATATGCCCGTGGTTTCCTCTTCCTACTGGAACAACATCCACGGCAACTCCGCCGATGAAGCCAAACAGGACGCGGAAGCGCTGTATACCATGGATCTCCTCGGCAAAAACATGGCCTGGCTGCTGAAAGCCATCGCCTCGGCAAAAGAGAACGGTCTCGATCATCCGACGCCGCCGCCGAAACCTTTCACCAATTTCATCCGCTGACAGCAAAAAGAGAGAAGCTTCTCAAGCTTCCCTCTTTTTTATTTCTCTTCTTTCTTCAGCCGCGGCAGCGGGGAACAGGGAGAAAAACCGAGTCCCGCCAAAACGGGGCAGATATCTTCCAATCGTTCCGGCGATGCGATCAGTTCTTCTTTCTCTTCGCGGCTGAGCTTTTTCACGGCGCATTCCGCTTTGGCGGCGGCGCGATAATCAGCGGTCTGCCAAAGGGCGGCCACTTCAAGGGGCGGATGAGAACGGGTAAACTTCGCGCCCTTAACACCGCCTTGCAGATGTTCCGCCAAGCGCCTTTCGATATCCTTGGCGATGCCGGTATACAAAACATCGCCTTTGCATTTCAAAACATACAAAAAAGCCATTTCTCTCTCCTTCTTTTATTTATTATACCAAGTCAAAGAGAAATCGTCTATTGAAAAAAACGGCGTCATCCGCTATACTTAACGATATCGAAACAATCAAGGAGTTTTATCTTTTATGCCCGACCATCTGCAAAGCTTTCAACTGGATTTCCTGACCCCGGACCTCTTTCAAAAGATCGTCAAAAAAGCGATCAGCCAAGGGATACAGCTCCCCGCCGCCCACGGTCACTACATCAATTTCCACATGGGCGACATGATCCTCGTCATCCGCACGGCATACGACAGGGAAAAGGAACTGGATTACATTACCGGCTTCGATTCCCACGCCAAAGGCGGCTGCGTCTGGGACTGCCGCATCCGCGAGATCAAAGAGAAGGAAGATATCACCGAGAAAACGCTGATCGTGGAAAGAGCCGGCGAACTGCTGCCGCTGCCTCTGATCAACGGCGATATCCTGCCCTCCTGTGAACCGGGAGATCACGTTAAAGCCCAGGTCGCGCTTTATCCCCGCCGCATCGGTTTTTACGAAAAGGAAGAAGCTGCAAAACAGACCGAAAACCTCAAACGCATCCATCCCGAAAAGGAAGAAGATGTCGATCTCTGGGGCAAGGCCGTAGGCTTTCGCCGGGGAGAAACCAGTTACATGGGCGGCACGCTGACCCGCTTTCTCGTCGCTTTGATCGAAACGGAACAGGGACAGGTGGAAGCCGTTTTCCCCGATGCGCTCGTCAAAGAAGATCAGGAAGAAATGCTCAAACCCGGCGTCTACATTCACGCCGTCGGCGAACTGGCCGCCAATCCCGCCATCCTTGATCTGGAAAAAGGATATCCGAAAGAAGGAGATCGGCAATGAAAAACCGCTGTGACGACTGTATGAATTACATCTACGACGAAGAAACCGACACCTATATCTGTCTGATCGATCTCGATCAGGACGAAATGGAAAATTTCCTCTCCTATGCCACGGAGAGCTGCCCTTACTATCACTTCCTGGACGATTACGCCTTAGCCCGAAAACAATGATAAAAGAGCTTCCGCTTTATGCGGAAGCTCTTTCTTCAGCAGGTTTCCGGTTCTTCCCCCTCATACAGCTTTCCGCGGATCTTCCGCGCAACGTAAACGAAGGGCGTATCCAGCATCGTGGTGCAAAGATAGATCAGATAAGTGGAAATAATGATCGAGACCATGGTCGGGGCGTTATATGTGCCGTAAAAGGCGAACAGATTGAACAGACCGGCATTGATCAGCTGGGAGATCATGGTGGAGCCGTTATTTCTGAGCCAGAGAAAACGGCGGGGGTCTCCGCAGCGCTTCGTCGTAAAGCTCCACCAGCGATGGTAAAACCAAACGTCAAAAAGCTGGACAATGACGTAGACGGAAACGCCGGAGATCATCATACGCGGCGTATTCGCGAAAACCTCACGGATCGCGGGGGAGGCAAAGTCGTTGACCGACGGCACGTAGAGCAGCCAGGACTGGGAGATCACGATAAAGATCACCGAAGCGGCGATGCCCAGGTAGACGCTTTTTTTCGCCGCTTTCTTGCCCTCGTTCTCACTGAGGATATCGGTGATCAAAAAAGTCGAGGCGAAAAGAACATTGCCCAATGTCATCTCGAGGCCGAAAGCGTCTACGAGGATCAGCACCTCGATATTGGCGGCGATGGTCGCGATCACGGTAAAAGCGAACATGCCCGCCCGGCCGAAAAGACGGTAAAAC
>CACXDX010000154.1 GCA_902766525.1 uncultured Bacillota bacterium
CATCCAGCCGTCTTCACCGAAGATCACACCCATCAGGATCCAGCAGCAAAGCGGGCACCAGAAGGAGTACATCGCGTTACAGGTCATACCCAGAGCGGCACCGCACATGGAGTTGCCCCAGTACCAGCACATAAAGGAGGAACCGCAGCAGAAACCGGAGAGCAGGAACCAGATCCAGGAGCTGTCAAAGAACGCCTGGCCGAGAAGACTGTAAGCTTCACCGATACCCTTACCGCCAAAGGCTTTACCGATGAGGGCGAGGATGAAGAGAACGATGATGATGTTCCCGAGAGAGGATGTGATTTCACGAATGGTGATACCGACCTGAGAATCCATCATGCAGACACCGTAACCGCCCATGGCACCTTCGATGCCCCAGCCGACAGCGGCGATGAAGGCAATCATCATGCCAATGAACGCACTCAGATTTTCAACGTCGAAGGTCGTGCCGGAGAGGACGAGACCGGCGGCGAAGCAGATGATGATACCGCAAATCATGCGGAAGTTCAGTTCCTGTTTCAGGAAAATACGGCCGATAATGGCACCGCAGGCCGCGCAAAGTGAGGTAATCGCAGCGCAGATCGGGCCGGACAGAGTCAAACCGATAACATAAGCAGTGTTGGCAATGGGGCCGCCGATCATGGCGACACCGACCATCAGTGCGCCGGGTCTGGTTTTGAAGCAACGGAAAACGTCGCCGAGGCAACCGCGGATCGCGGCCATGATCATCATGGTGATGGCGCCGAAAGTATCGTTAACGGCGCAGCCGATGCAACCTAAAACATAGATACAAACGAAGCTGGAAGCAAAGACTTCATAGCCGTCACCGTACCAATAGCCCCAAATACCGGTAGCCATACCCTTGGTAATAAAGGCTGTGTACAAACCATAGAGCATACCGGAAAAGATAGCGATAAACAACCCTTTCCAGAAGTAAGATCTTTTCTCGGCTTTGTACTTTTGTTTAGCCAAGTCTTGAGTGTTAACTCCCATTTTAAAAATCCCTTCTTCCTATTAAATTTTTAAAGATAAATGCGTGTGGGTAATTTTTTTTCCCCACAGGTCCCTTTATAACAATATTATAAACACCAGAATCATTTATGTCAAGGATTATTTTTATTTATCACAACTTTTTTCCCTTAGTTTTGACCGTTTTTTCACACAAAAACACCCTCCTATCGCTTCTGCCCTCTTCCCTTCAACAAATCCGACGGATTTACGGAAGATCGAGGGAAATCACCGCCGTTCATACATCACAAACAGGAAGCCATGCCGCGAAAACGAACCGCTTTTCATCTCAATATGCCAAACCCGAAAGAATGGTTCTTTCCTTTAGCGAACAGTTATGCTATAATAATTTCATAATAATACGGAGGTTGAGCAATGAGTAATAATAAACCGAAAACCCAATGGGGAAAATGGCAGGGTCGGAATCCCGAAAAGAATAAAAAACGCATGTGGATATTTTTGATCCTCGCTATCTTTTTCCTGTTTATGGGGCTGTTTGGGAAAGATCTTATCCCACGCCCCGAATCCACCGATACGGATTCTTCTCTGCCGGTCGCGACCGTGATCGCAATTCAAGACGATATGTCTGTTTTTGATTGATCGCTTTTACGAGCCCGCTTAAAAGGATCAAACCGTACCGCGGAAAAATGAAATAAAAGAGGCGGCTTTTCCGCTGCCGATTTTATTTGCTTAATTTATATTTTCCTATAAAAAAGCTCCCCTGATTTCAATCCATCATAGGAGCTTTTTCTTTTTATATGTTTTGCGGAAACAGGCATTCGCGTTTTTTCTTTTTCAAGCCACAGCGTCTTTTCAGAAAAACCGCACCTTTCCGGGAACAATAATCGCGGCAACGGCAAGAGCGATAAAAGCAAAACCCAAACAAAAGAAAAGCAAACTAAAGCCTGCAGACCGCACAAAGGAGTAAATAATAAGCACAGCCGCGGCAATGAAATAACAAATCGGGCGCGCCCATCTTTCCCTGAAAGACAATCCTTCTTTTGTTTCTTCCG
The DNA here is from genome assembly GCA_902766525.1 of uncultured Bacillota bacterium. Classification (GTDB taxonomy): domain Bacteria; phylum Bacillota; class Dehalobacteriia; order UBA7702; family UBA7702; genus UBA7702. The sequence continues at coordinate 2,022 of CACXDX010000154.1, forward strand.
CATCCCCGCTTTCCGTTTCGTTATTTTTCTCAATGTTGTCCGCAGATTGATAGGTCACCACATAGCGAAGATCGTGGATCCATTGATCCCTTTTCGTGACAAACATTTTAAAATCTTCACCGTCTTTGGTGTGTATGAGCAAAGCCGGTTTGTTCAGATAGGTGGTATCCGTCACATATTCAACGACTTCCACGGGAATCTCATAAACGAATTTCCCACAGCGGATGGCGTGATCCGAAGGACCGA
>CACXDX010000155.1 GCA_902766525.1 uncultured Bacillota bacterium
CGTGTCAACTGCGATGAACAAAAGCTTCGCGACGCGCGCCTCGGTCTGAGCCGTGCCACGGCCATTGCCGTCGCCAACGTGCTGAAACTGCTCGGCGTTCATGCTCCCACGGAAATGTAAACGATCGGGAGCGAAAACGCAAAAGCTCCGGATAAAAGTTATGCTTTGATCGTCTCCGGCTGTTTTTTTCAGAACGGATCACGGCGGCGAGAAAATATGATGATGTTTCGTAATACCATGAGATTTTTAAAAAGGAGATGTGTATTATGCCTTTGGTAACCTCTGCTGAGATGTTTAAAAAAGCCTATGCGGGCGGCTACGCGATCGGTGCCTTCAATGTTAACAATATGGAATTGATCCAGGGGATCACGGAAGGAGCTAAAGAAGTCAATGCTCCCCTGATCCTTCAGGTCTCCGCCGGCGCCAGAAGATATGCCAATTCTACTTATTTGATGAAGCTGGTGGAAGCGGCCGAAATCGAAACGGGTCTGCCGATCTGCCTTCACCTCGATCACGGCGCGGATTTTGATATTTGCAAAAGCTGCATCGACAACGGTTTTACTTCCGTGATGATCGACGGTTCCAAATTGCCCTTCGAAGAAAACATCGCGCTTACCAAATCCGTTGTTGAATACGCTCACGATCACGGCGTTGTCGTGGAAGGTGAACTGGGCAAGCTCGCCGGTATTGAAGATGACGTCAATGTCAGCGCCGCCGATGCTTCCTATACCCGTCCCGAAGAAGTGGAAGAGTTTGTCAGCCGTACCGGCGTCGATTCTCTGGCCATCGCCATCGGCACCAGCCACGGCGCCTATAAATTCAAACCCGGTCAGAAACCGCAGCTGAAATTCGATATTTTGGAAGAAGTCGGCAAGCGTCTGCCGGAATTCCCCATCGTGCTCCACGGCGCTTCTTCCGTTATTCCGGAATATGTCCGGATGATCAATGAAAACGGCGGCAAAATGCCGGATGCCATCGGTATTCCCGAAGATATGCTGAGAAAAGCCGCTTCCATGGCGGTTTGCAAAATCAATATCGATTCCGATCTGCGTCTTGCCATGACCGGGACCATCCGCAAACATCTGAATGAACATCCCGAACATTTTGACCCCCGTCAGTATCTGAAACCGGCCAGAGAAAACATTAAAGAACTGGTTAAGAATAAAATCATCAACGTGTTGGGCTGCGACGGCAAAGCCTGATCGCTTTTTTGCGAAAATCGATTCGGTTCTGAGCGAATCCCAAAAAAACATAAGATCAAACAGAGATATTTTATAGAAAGAATGTGTGAAAATGAAATTGTTTCTTGATACTGCCGTAGTCGAGGAGATCCGGGAGATTGCTTCCTGGGGCGTCCTTTCCGGTATTACCACGAATCCTTCTCTGTTGGCCAAGGCCGGGCGATCGGTACCCGATTTCATGCGGGAGATCGATTCTCTGGTGAAAGGCCCTTTGAGTTTGGAAGTTACTGCCGAAAGCAGCGAGGAAATGCTGAAGGAGGCAAGAAAGCTCAGAGGCTACGGAGAAAATGTAGTGATCAAATTGCCCCTTACTCCGGAGGGTCTGAAGACCTGCGGCCAACTGAAGGAAGAAGGTATTTCCTCAAATCTGACGCTTGTCTTTTCCGCCAATCAGGCGCTGCTGGCGGCTGCTGCCGGCGCGGACTATGTCAGTCCCTTTATCGGACGGCTCAATGATAACGGCGCGGACGGCAACGGATTGATCCGTGAGATCCGCACGATTTTCGATCGCTACGGCATCGCTGCGAAAATCATCGCGGCCAGCATCCGCGATCCCCGCAACGTGACGGAGGCGGCGTTAAACGGCGCCGATATTGCCACCATCCCTTATGCGGTGATGAAGAAAATGATCGCTCATCCTCTGACCGTTGACGGCTTGAGGAAATTTAAAGAAGATTGGGAAAACAGCCGTTTATCCCTATAATGTTTTTGAGGAGAAAAAACTATGTTAAGTAAAGAATTGACGCTGGATCTCGTGCGTGTGACCGAAGCCGCCGCTCTCGGCAGCGGGCGCTGGATCGGCAAGGGCAAAAAAAATGACGCCGACGGCGCCGCCGTTCGCGGCATGCGCATGGCCTTTGATACCGTTCCCATTCGCGGTACCGTTGTGATCGGCGAAGGTGAAATGGACGAAGCGCCCATGCTCTATATCGGTGAAAAAGTCGGCTGCGGCACCGAAAAGGATCCCACCGTGGATATCGCCGTCGATCCTTTGGAAGGAACGAATCTTTGCGCCAAAAACGCGCCCAGTGCCATTGCCGTTTTTGCCGCCGCCGAAGGCGGAAATTTACTCAAAGCGCCGGATATGTATATGGATAAAATCTGCTGCGGACCCGCCGGCAAAGGTCTGATCGACATCAACGCCTCGGTCACGGAAAATGTCCGCGCTTATGCCAAAGCCGCCGGCAAAGATCTCGGTGATGTTAATGTGGTCGTGCTTGACCGCGAACGCCATCAGGGCATCATCAATGAACTGCGGGAAAACGGCTGCAGTGTTCAGCTGATCACCGACGGCGATGTTGCTCCGGCTGTCGCCTGCGGTCTGCCCGGTACCGGCATCGATATGGTCATCGGCGTCGGCGGTGCTCCCGAAGGTGTGATCGCCGCGGCGGCACTGAAATGCCTCGGCGGAGATATGCAGGGGAAACTCTGGCCGGAAGATGATGAGGACAGAGAACGAATGGCCAAGATGGGTATTGAAGATGACGGCAAGGTCCTGACAATGGAAGATCTGGCCTGCGGTGACGACGTCTTTTTCGCTGCCACCGGGATTACTTCCGGGCCGCTTCTGCGCGGCATCGTTTACGACGGCAAAAAAGCCATCACCCATTCCATTATTCTCCGTTCCAAAACCGGTACGATTCGCTATATCGAAACCATCCACGATTACAGCAAAAAACCGATGATCGATAAAATCGATGTCGATAAACCGTGATGAGACCCTTATATACCAACGACAACGGTGATCTCCTCGTTGATGACAGTTTTTCCGCCGCCGCTTCGCGCGGCAGCGAGATATTGAAAGCCGAGGATTACATTCCTATGCCGGAAGGTGCCACCTTTGCCGCCATGCCGGGACGTGCTCCCGTCGTCTGTGACCGGAAAGGGGATCTTGTTAAGGGCAAAGGTACCGCCGTGGCGGTGCTCCTGCCTCAGGGCTTCACCAGAACGCTGCTGCCAGCGACGGAGAAAACCGGTGATCCCGATGTGCTTCCGCTTCTGGGTTATACCGCCGCGGCAATGAAGAAGGGCAAAGTTTATGTTGCTGCCCGCCAGACCGATGAACACCGCATCTGGCATCCCCGCTATTACAATACGGAGGATCTCGCGAACCGCATTCAAAAGGTGCGAAAGATCTTAAAGGATAATCGTGTTATCGCTCAGCTCGGACGCTGCTCGCTGGAGTATGGCTGCTTTACGGCGCAGAACATCTTTTACCGCCGCTGGGAGGGGGGTCTTCCCGTTTCTCAAAGCTGCAATGCGCGCTGCGTCGGCTGTATCTCGGAGCAGGAATCGGAATGCTGTCCTTCGGCGCAGGGACGCCTCTGCTTTCGGCCTTCCGTTCGGGAAATCGCCGAAGTCGGCGTTTTTCATCTCGGCGGCAAGCGCAAGGATAATATCATCAGCTTCGGTCAGGGCTGTGAAGGAGAACCTTCGCTGGAAGCGGAACGGATCGTGAAAGCGATCAGGATCATCCGCGCCAATACGGATCGTGGCACGATCAATATGAACACCAACGCGGGTCATACCGATAAGATCAAGCTGCTGACGGATGAGGGCATGGATTCTTTTCGCGTCAGCATCTTTTCCGCGATCCCCGAGCACTACAACGCGTATTACCGTCCCAAAAATTACGGGCTGAAGGATGTGGAAGCTTCCATCGTTTACGCTGTGGAGCATGGCGTTTACGTTTCTTTGAATCTGCTCACTTTCCCGGGTTTTACCGACAGAGAGGAAGAGATCGAAGCGCTTCTCGCTCTCATTGAGCGTACCGGCTTACAAAAGGTGCAGCTGCGTAATTTGAATATCGATACGGATTATTTTTATCATCAATGCGGTTTCACGCCCGAAAGGAGTTTGGGTGTTGATACGCTGCTCAAAGCGCTGAAAGAAAGCGGCGTTGCCATCGGCAACTACAGCCGCCCGCATCATCAAAGTGAGTGAAAAAGAGTGGTTTTCAAATAAAAGAACCTGTTTCCCAAAAGGGAACAGGTTCTTTCTTTTTTCGGGATTGGTATGTCAGTGAAGATTTCCCGCAAGCGGCGATTGACAAAGCCGTATAAATCCATATAATTAGTAACAGAGGGAAGACATAATTTTACCATAAAAACAACATTTCTGAGATCAACCCGATAAGATACAAAG
>CACXDX010000156.1 GCA_902766525.1 uncultured Bacillota bacterium
CTGGCGCGCCAGAAGGGATTCGAACCCCTGGCACACGGCTTAGAAGGCCGTTGCTCTATCCTGCTGAGCTACTGGCGCAATACTGGTTTATTATAAACCACTTTCATTTATTTTGCAAGTACTTTGCGCCATTTTTTAAATATTTTTTCTGAATGATTTTAAAAAAAGGCGGGAATCAACTTAAGCTGCTTCCCGCCCTAAAAAACATTGTCGGTTCTGTTATCTGACAATATAAACCTTTGCGGACTTCCCGCTGAAAGGATGCGACCAGCATTTACACGTCGTATCATTACTGACGTATACGTCGATCACTTTTTCGGTATTGCCGTGTTTATCCTGAATTTTTCTGAATCCGACACCGTCTATATATAAAACGGTACCGGCACCATACATCTCATACAACGCAGGAGAAACCGCAATCGTTCCGTAGTCTCCGGGCGTCGCAAAAGCGCCGCTGGAAGTGTCTCTGCTCCCTCTTGGAGAATTGCAGCCGGCACAATAGCAAGTCAGGCGATAGTAGCCCAAATAGTTCATGGTTCCGACATCGGGATTCGGAGGCGTAACGGGAGGAACGAATACTTCGTAAAACATACCGCAGAGACGCGATATAATAACGGCGCCTTCCGCTCTGGTCATGTTGCTTTTGGGACGAAAATATCCGTTATTTCCCACCATATAGCCGAGAGACTGCATCTGGTATACGGATTCTTTAAAATTGTCGAAAATTTCATTATCATCAGCATAGATACCGTCACGTCCATGGTCATCGCTACCCATAACAGCGGTGGTTCCGAGACTCAGATAATTATTGATAATAAAACATATCTGTTCTCTTGTAATCGGACTGTCGGGAGAGAAATGCGATGAATCGGTACCATAAACAATTCCGTTCTGATAAGCCCATGTAATCGCCGCCGTATAATAACAGCCGGGCTTCACATCTTCAAACGCAGAGTAGTTATAGTAGGAAGTATCCACTTTTTCCAGCCGCGCCAAAACCGTGACAAATTGTCCGCGCGTAATGTTCGACTTGGGAGAAAAAGTTGATGCAGATGTTCCGACGAAGTATCCGTTATCCGTAACAAAATCGACGCTGTATTTCGCCCAATGATTTTCCGTGTCCGAAAAAGACTTGGCATAAGCCCCTGATCCGAACGCAAACAAGAAAATCATCAGAACCATTGTGACAGTTATGATTTTCTTAAAAATAGATCTTCGCTCCTTTTCTGTAAAATTTGATATTCACTTTTTTATATATTTGAATTTTTAAGTTATGGACAAAATAAAATTATACATAAAAACCCCGCCTGAAAAAGCGGGGAATAACCTTCAATCGTGGTTTTGAAAAGTCAAATTTAACGGTGTAATAACCGCCGGGTTGACGTCCCCTTTATTTTCATTAGCAACAATTTTATGTTATGAAGTTAGGGTTGGAGCGGGTGATGGGAATCGAACCCACGCTACCAGCTTGGAAGGCTGGAGCTCTACCATTGAGCTACACCCGCAATTATGATTGTATATTATATCTTAAAAATTCATTAAAGTCAAGCTTTATTTTGAAAAAAGGCTGTTCAGAGCCGTAAAAATACCTTCAAAAGCCCTGCTTCGATGGCTGATTAAAATTTTTTCGGCAAGGCTCATTTCGGCCATTCCTTTGCCTTTTTCCGTGACGAAAAAAAGCGGATCATAGCCGAATCCGTTCGTTCCCCGATATTCGCGCAAAATCCGTCCGTATACACGGCCTTCACTGAAAAAATCCCGGCCGTCGGGAAGAGAAAGACAAAAGACGGCAGCAAAATAAGCGTCTCTGTGATCGTCATCGACATCCGCCATCATCTTCAGCAGCTTTTCATTATTCTCTTCCGCCGCAGCGTTTTCTCCGCCGAAACGAGCCGAAAAAACACCGGGCGCCCCGTTTAATGCAGTGACACACAATCCGCTGTCGTCGGCAAGAGCCGGCATACCCGTGTATTCACAGGCATATCTCGCTTTGATGCGGGCATTTTCATGAAAGGTTTCCCCGTCTTCGCTCGGAGAAACATAATCGGGAAAATCAGCCAGAGAAAGCAGCGAGAGATCGAGAGAAGAAACGAGATCGGCCAATTCTCTCACTTTATTTTGATTTCCGGTCGCAAATAATAATTGTTTACTCATTCTTTCCCGACTCCTTTAAAAAGGTTCTTTCCGTTTCAAAGATCTCGCCTATTCCCTTACCCGCATAAGATAGCAGAGACTGCAGTTCGGCGGCGGAAAAATCGCCGTTCTCGCCTGTTCCCTGAATCTCTACGTAATGACCTCTTCCGGTCATGATCACGTTCATATCGACGTCCGCGCGGCTGTCTTCCGCATATTCCAAATCGAGAGAAACATCACCGCCGACAATACCCACACTGATCGCGGCGATTTCCGCAACCAAAGCGGATTTCGGCAGTTTCCCCCCTTGCACCGCAAGAGCAAGACAGAGCCAGGCCGCGCAAACCGATGCCGTTCTGGTGCCGCCGTCGGCCTGAATGACCTCGCAATCAATTTTTAAAGTCTGATCGGGAAAAGCCTTGAGATCAACGGCTCTGCGCAGTCCGCGGCCGATCAGACGCTGGATCTCAAGAGTTCTCCCCGATTGTTTGCCCTTGGCGGCCTCCCGTACGCTGCGCGTTTGTGTCGAAGCCGGTAAAAGAGAATATTCCGCAGTCAGCCAGCCGCTTTTTTTCCCTGTCAGAAACGGCGGAATTTCATCTTCGATCGTCAATGCCGCAAGCACCTTGGTTTCTCCCTGAGTCCAAAGTACCGATGCGGCCGCATATTTTTGAATACCTGTTTTGATTTCGATGGGACGAAGCTGATCCAACGCCCTGTTGCCGCGATATTGATTCATACGTTTTTCATTTCCTTTTGTTTTATTTCCGGATATTATAGCATATCTATCAAAAAAAGAAAAGTTCAGAGGCTTTCTTTGTGAAATACAAAATCCCAACGCTGGTCTTAACCATTTTTTTACTGGCTTTTTTATTTTTTTCAAATCCCCGTCAACCTGTTACGGTCAACGGCTACACCGGCGGAGAACTCGAAGCATGGAGTTCCCTTCTGGATCAGCACATTTCCGCGGTCAGCGAATCGGTCACCTGTTCTCCTTATGTGAAGAGAGGTACGCTTCTCGGCTTTGACGGCAAAAACGAGATATTCTTTCTTTCCGATCAGATCATTTGCAAAATTGTCTTCACCTTTGATGAGCCATCGGATTTTAAAGCCGCAGCCAATCGCATCAGTGAAGAATACGGAGAAGCAGACAACGCAAAATTTTTC
>CACXDX010000157.1 GCA_902766525.1 uncultured Bacillota bacterium
CCTGCTGGTCAGAACCTTCTCCACCTTGCCGGTACCTGTGATACCCTCCAGGGCCACGCCGGTGAAGGGCATGATGCCCGCGTTCGCGCCGCATCCCGTCAGCAGCATACAACCGCAGAGGACGAGCAGCGCCAAAAAGGTAATGGTTTTTTCATCATGTTTTCCTCTCATGGAATACTTTTATTTATCAATCATCAACGTGTTCCACGACGATGAGATCTCCGTTTGTGCCGTCGTAATCTTTGATGTGATATTCGCTTCTGCCTTCTATTTCCGCATTATAAAAGCTGCCCTTTGATTCCGCGTTTTTGAAATCCTCCCACATCGCTTCACTGACGTTGGCGTAGGTATATTCCCTGCCGTTCATGGCAATGATCAAATGCCCGGATTCTTTGTAGTAGATCAAATAATCGATGAAGGAACTGTCAAAAGAGGATACTTCCTCACCCTCACCGACGAGATAGACGTGGATCAAGCCGTCTTCGCCCAGGCCGTCCTCGTATGTGATTTCCTGAGCGGAAGCATCATCGTCCTGTTTTGCGGAAGTATCATTTTCTTCGGCGGGCGCTTCGATCTGTTCAGACGCGGTTTCCTGCGAAACAGGCTCCGCGTCCGAGCTCGAGCAGGCGGAAAAAATGAATACCAGGGCTGCCAAAACAGCCGTTAAAAATGAAATCTTTTTTGTTGATCCGAACATTTTCCCACTCCGTCGTTTTTTATAAATTTGATTAAGCATTCGCGATCGTAAAATCGTCCGTCTCATTCCCACTCAATGGTCGCGCAGGGCTTGGGGGTGATATCATAAAGCACGCGGTTGATCATGTCCACTTCCGTGGTGATGCGTTCGGTGATTTTCGCCAGCAGCGGATAGGGGATATCTTCGATGGTGGCGGTCATGGCGTCGGTGGTGTTGACGGCGCGGAGGATCACCGGATAGGCGAAAGTGCGTTTGCCGTCTTTCACGCCGACGGATTTGAAATCGGGCACCACGGTGAAGTACTGCCAGACCTTGCCTTCGAGGCCGTTTGCGGCGAATTCTTCTCTCAAGATGGCGTCGGCTTCTCTCAGCGCTTCCAGACGGTCGCGGGTAATGGCGCCGAGGCAGCGCACACCGAGGCCGGGGCCGGGGAAGGGCTGACGATAAACCATGCTGTCGGGCAGACCGAGGGCTTTGCCGACGACACGGACTTCATCCTTGAAGAGGAGCTTCACCGGTTCGACCAGTTCGAAATCGAGGTCTTCGGGAAGGCCGCCGACGTTGTGATGGGCTTTCACGCCGTCGCTTTCCAGAATATCGGGATAGATCGTGCCCTGTCCGAGGAATTTGATATCGTCGAGCCGGCGGGCCTGTTCTTCAAAGACGCGGATGAATTCGGCGCCGATGATCTTGCGTTTCTGTTCCGGTTCGGCCACGCCGGCAAGTTTGTCGAGAAAACGGTCGACGGCGTCAACGTAGATGAGGTTGGCATCCATCTGATTGCGGAAAACATCGATGACCTGTTCCGGTTCGCCTTTGCGCAGCAGGCCGTGGTTGACGTGAACGCAGACGAGCTGTTTGCCGACGGCCTTGATGAGCAGCGCCGCCACGACGGAGGAATCGACGCCGCCGGAGAGGGCGAGCAATACTTTTTCCTTGCCGATCTGAGCTCTCAGCGCTTCAACCTGTTCTTCGATAAAGGCTTCGGCCAATGCTGGGGTGGTGATTCTTTCCATGTTTTCCGGACGAGTGTTTGTATCCATGTGTTACCTCCAAATTTCGATACGGAAATCTATTTTTTTCCGCGTTAGCGGATAACGGAAAAAGACCCGAAAACAGTCATTCGGATCTTGTTCGTTCAAATATTGTCGGGAGCATCGGGCATGATGATCCAGGCGATGAGATAGGCCAGAACGCCGCTGCCGCCGAAGGCGCAGAAGGCGACGAGAATCAGGCGGATGATGGTGGGATCGACGTCAAAATATTCCGCGAAGCCGCCGCAGACACCGCCGAGCATTTTCTGGTCTCTGCTTTTGTACAATCTCTTTTCCATTTTCTCAGTCCTTTCTCTTTTTTTTATCCTATCTTATTATTTTATCATATATGAAGATTGTGTCAAGAAGAAGTGTTCGTTTTTTTCGCTCCGATTTTTGCCGCGATGAGAGAGAGCAGCGCGGTGACGAGCATCGCCGGAACGGTGCTGCCCAGAGGGCAGGAGATCCGCATCAGCAGCTGATAGACGACAAAACCGCAGACCCAGATCGTGAGATCGGTCAAATGGAAGGAAACGCCGCTGTGATCTTCCTTGAGGATAAAGTAATCGCAGATCAGGATCGACGCCATCGGCGCGAAGACCGAACCGATGAAGTAGAGAAAATCGGTGATGTCATCCATGGGAAAGAGGATGGCGGCGGCGGTGCCGACGACGGCGACGATCAGCGAGACGATCTTGCCGTTGATCTTTTTAAAGAGCGATTCGGCGGAAACCCCGGCGGAATAAGCGTCCAAAAAGGAGGTCGTGACCGTGGAGAGCACGATGATCAGCAAGCCCGCGATACCGAGGCCGGCTTTGACCATGATCGCGGCGACGTCGCTTTCCGCGGTAAAGAGGGCGGCGCTCATGCCGATGGTATACATCCAGACGCTGACGGCGCCGTAGGTGACGACAGCGGTCAGCGTCGCCTTTTGGGGCTTTTCGGCCTCTCTCGTGTAGTCGCTGATCAGCGGCAGCCAGGAGAGGGGCATGGCGACGGAGAGTTCCAGCGCCGCGCCGAAGGAGAGCGTTTCCCCGATGGGAACGGCCGTTTCGGTGCTGTTCACAATCACGATACAGAGCACCACCGTGAGCAGAAAGAGAGCGGTCATGGCAAAAGCATTGAGCTTGCCGAGATTTTTCAGGCCGATGGCGATCCAGAGCAGGATCAGGCCGCCGATGATCAGACAGATCAAACCGTGCGGGATCGCGAAGACGGAAGCGGCGGCGAGGGCGCCGTCGTAGATCATAATGGCCGTCCAGCCCAGCAGCTGAATGATGTTGAGCAAAGCGAAGAGCAAACCGCCCTTTTGGCCGAAGCTGCGTTTCACCGTTTCCATGGCGCTCTTTCTCTCTCTGCCGCCGATGAGGCCCGTGTAATACATCAGTATACAGCCGATGAGATGGCCGAGGAGGATGGCGCAGAAGCCCTTCCAAAAGCCGAGAGGCGCGAAATAGGTGCCGGTCAGAATTTCGGCGATGGAAACGCCGGCACCGAACCAGATCAGCGCGTTTTCGGCGAGCCCCGTTTGTCTCGTTTTCATGGCATATCCTCCTTGTTAAGGGAGGCGAGGATAAAGGCGTGATCCATCGGCCCGCTGCCTTTGCCCAGATCGAGCATGGCGCCGAGCGCCCCGGAAATATATTCTTTGGCCCGGCCGATGGCTTTATGAAGGGGATAGCCGAGGGCCAGATTGGCTGCGATGGCGCTGGAAAGGGTGCAGCCGGTGCCGTGGGTATTGGGATTCATGATGCGCTTGCCGGGAAACCATATGCTTTCCCCGTCCGCGCAGAGCAGGTCGTTGGCGTCGTTGACGTTGTGACCGCCTTTTAAGAGCACGGCGCAGCCGTATCGATTCGAGATCAGTGCCGCGGCCTTGAGCATGTCTTCCTCACTGACGATGTCCATCCCGGCGAGGATCTCCGCCTCGGGGATGTTGGGCGTGACTACATCGGCGATGGGCAGAAGCTCCTCGGAAAGGCAGCGCACGGCTTCATCCTCGATGAGCTTGGCGCCGCTGGTGGCCACCATCACAGGATCGACGACGATGTTTTTCGCCTTGTGAAAACGAAGTCTGTCTCTGATCACGCGGATCAAATCGGCCGAGGCGACCATGCCGATCTTGACGGCGTCGGGAAAGATATCTTCAAAAACGGCGTCCAGCTGGTCTTTTAAAAATTCGGGAGAGACTTCAAGGATCGATCGGACGCCGGTAGTATTTTGTGCCGTTAAGGCTGTGATCGCGGTCATGGCAAAAACATGCTGCATCGTCATGGTTTTGATGTCCGCTTGAATACCGGCGCCTCCGCCGGAATCGCTGCCGGCGATGGATAATGCTGTTCTCATCGTAAAAAACTCCTTTCGGCTGATGCATTATCTTTTATACCGCGACGGAGAGTGGTGCCCCCGGTCCGCCGCCTTTTCTTACAGTATGATCTTATAAACTTCGCGTTTCAGTTTCACCGCCGCGGCGCGGATATCCTCTTTATGAAAGAGGGCGGAAACCACGGCCACGCCGTCGATACCGCTTCCCGTCAATGCTCCGATGTTTTCCTTGCCGATGCCGCCGATGGCGACGGCGGGGATCGTCACACTTGAGCAGATCTCTTTCAGCTGTTCTCTCGTGATCCTGATCGCGTCCTTTTTTGTGGGTGAGGGGAAGACCGCGCCGACGCCGAGATAATCGGCGCCGTCCCTTTCGGCCTGTTCTGCCTGGTCGACGGTTTTTGCCGTGGCGCCGATGATGAAATCATCCGGGGAGAGCCGTCTCGCCTCGGCGACGGACATATCCTCTCTGCCGAGATGAACGCCGTCGGCGCCGCTTTTTAAAGCGACGGAGAGATCGTCGTTGATGATCAGGGGAACGTCGAAGCTGTGGCAGAGTGAAACCAGCGTTTCGGCCTCTTTGATCAAGGTTGAACGATCGAGGTTCTTTTCCCTGAGCTGTACCAAAGTGACGCCGCCTTTGAGGGCGTTTTCCACATCCCGGTAAAAGTCGGCGAAGGATTGATCTTTCCTGTCGGTAACGGCGTAGAGGCAGAGGCTTGCTTTTGAAAAGCGCAGCGAGGAACTGTGCCAATCTTCAAAAAAGGTATTCGGGTCAGCACAGCGGGCGAGGCCGCTCATAATGCATGCTCCCGATGCTCCCGAGCGTTTCAGCTCGGGAATTTTTTCTTTCGAGACCCCGCCGATGGCATAGACGGGAAGAGCCGTTTCGCGGCAGATCTCCTTTAGAAAATCGAGGCCGCGGGGAGGGAGATCCTTTTTGCAGTCGGTGGCGAAGATGTGACCGGCGATGAGGTAAGTCGCGCCCAACGCTTCCGCCTCCTTCGCTTCGGAAAGGGAGTGAACGGAAGCGCCGATGCATTTGAAACAGGCTTTGTCTCCGGGCTTCATTTTTCTGAGCGCGGGCAGAGGCAGATGGATCGCTTCGGCCTTGATCGTGATCGCCGTCTTTAAAAAAGTGTGGACGATGAAGGGCACGCCGTATCGGCCGCAGATCGCCCCCGCTTTTTCGGCGAGGTTGAGATAGGCTTCTTCGCTGAGATCTTTTTCCCTCAAAATGACGGCGGCGGGATGATGAGAGACGATTTTTTCGAGATGGGAAAGGAAATCGCCGTCGGTGATTTTTCGATTGGTCACATAGATCGGATCAAACATAGAGATAATCGTTGAGAACGGGTTGGAGACCTTCTTTTTCGATCTCCTCATACATCGTTTTGAGGCTGCGGCTGTCGCTGATTTCAAATTGTTCGTCGCCTTTTTCGTTCTCATTCTCCTTTCCCTCATATTTGCTTTCGTGATCGCCGATGCCGGTGGAAACGCCGGCGGAAACCTTGGTGGCGGCGATTTTGATGATGCCGTCGCGAAACGCGGCGCTTTCTCTGGAAGATACCGTGATCTGAGCGAAGGGCAAAAACAGCCGGTAGGCGCAGAGGATCCGGCAGAGCTCTCTTTCGCCGACGTCCAAAGGACGGATCGATTCATTGTTGATGATCGGGCGCAGCCGCGGACAGGAAAGGGAAATTTCCGCCGCCGGGTATTTTTTCTGCAGCAGGGAAGCATGAAGCGCCGTGGCCAGCGCGTCTTTACGGAAGTCGGAGAGACCGAACAGCGCCGAGAAGGCCACGCCGCGCATACCGCCTTTGAGCGCTCTTTCCTGAGCGTCGAAGCGGTAGGGCCAAACCCGTTTATGGCCGGCGAGATGAAGTGTTTCGTATTTTTCGATGTCGTAGGTCTCCTGAAAAACGGTGACGTAATCGGCGCCGCATTCGTGCAGATAGCGATATTCGTCGCTGTTCAGGGGATAGATCTCCAGGCCGACGCTGCGGAAGTATTTCCGTGCCAGCTTGCAGGCTTCACCGATGTATTCAACGCCGCTTTTGCCGCGGCTTTCCCCGGTGAGCAGCAGGATCTCCTCCATGCCGCTGGCGGCGATGACCTTCATTTCGGCCTCGATCTGTTCGGCGCTGAGTTTGAGTCGGCGGATGTCGTTGTAGCAGTTGAAACCGCAGTAGACGCAGTAATTTTCACAGTAATTGGCGATGTAGAGGGGCGTGAAAAGATAAACGGTATTGCCGAAATGCTTTTCCGTTTCCAGCTTCGCTTTGGCGGCCATTTCTTCAAGGAAGGGCGCGGCGGCGGGGGAGAGCAGCGCTTTGAAATCCTCCGTCGTGCAGCGGCGGTGCTCCAAAGCGGCGCGAACGTCCTTCGCCGTATAGATCGACGGATCGTATTCGGCAACGGCGCTCAAAACGCGGTCTTTGATATTGCTTTCGATCTTTTCCATGCCGGGCAGATAGGCCATGGGATCTTTGCGGCAGGAGGGATCCGTTTCCAGACGGTGCTTTTTTTTGAGCGCCGCCGGGGAGAGCTTTTCCGAATCAATGAAAAATCGGTTGTCCATAGGAAAGCCTCCTCAGTCTCTTAAGAAGCCGGTGAGAGGATCCGAAGCGTCGCCGCCGCGGTTCAGGACGCGGCCGAGGCCGGCGAGATACGCTTTTCTGCCGGCGTTGATGCCGTCTTTAAAGGCGGAGGCCATCAGTGCCACATTGCCCGACGTCGCCAGCGCCGTATTGGCCATGATGGCGTCGACGCCCATTTCCATGGCTTCACAGGCCTGGGAGGGACGGCCGATGCCGGCGTCGACGATGATGGGCAGGTCGATCTCATCGACGAGGATCTGAATGAAATCTTTGGTGGCCAAACCCTTATTGGATCCGATGGGGGAGGCCAGGGGCATCACGGCGGCGGCTCCCGCGCCGACAAGATCCCGTGCCGCGTTGAGATCGGGATACATATAGGGCATGACGACGAAACCCTCATCGGCCAGGATCTTCGTGGCTTTCACCGTCTCTTCATTGTCGGGAAGGAGATATTTGCTGTCGCGCATGATCTCGATCTTAACGAAATCACCGCAGCCCAGTTCGCGGCCGAGACGGGCAATGCGTACCGCCTCTTTGGCGTCTCTGGCGCCGGAAGTGTTGGGCAGCAGCGTAACGCCTTCGGGGATATAGTCGAGGATGCTTTCCTTTTCTTTCGTATTGGCGCGGCGCACGGCAACGGTGATCAGTTCGGCGCCGCCGTCCCTCACGGCAGCCTCGATCAGTTTCATCGAATATTTGCCGGAGCCGAGGATGAAGCGGGAATGAAAGGATTTGGGACCGATCTTTAAGATATCTTCCTGCATTTCAAAACCTTCTTTCTGTAGTCAAACGTCAAATTGTTCCAGGATGATGCGGAGCACGGCATGGGCCTGATGAGCGGCGCAGAGCTGCACTCTTGAAGGGAGCAGACAGTTTTCGTCTTCAACGTCGCTGTGGCCGTCGCCGCAGAGGTAAAAGCGCTTGCCGAGGCGGCGGCTCCTGATCTCGTTGGCCGGTCCGTCTCCGGCCATGCCGCTGGCGGCGACGATGTATTTGCGGGGCCGCTGCTCGAGGACGGTATTGACCAGCATGGCTTTGTTTTCCGCCCTGTCGAATGCTTCACAGACGATATCGGCGTCGTCGATGAGAGAAAGCACATTCTCCTCATCGAGGCGGACGACGTGAGCGACGACGTCGACGTAAGGCGCGATCTCGCCGAGATTCGCCTTTAAAGCCTCGGCCTTATATTCGCCGATCTGATCAAATTTATATTGCTGACGGTGCATATTGCCGAGCTCGACTTTGTCGAAATCGATCAGGATCAGCCTGCCGACGCCGGCACGGGCCAGATTGACGGCGATATTGGAACCGAGGCCGCCGCAGCCGCAGACAGCGACGGAGGCCGCGGCGATCTTCTGCTGCTCCGCTTTACCCTGCTTTTCCTCGAGAGCGCGGTACCATTGCGCTTTGGCGGGGCGGTCGTTCATCTCAGCCACCTCCCACAAAGCGGACGATCTCAACGCTGTCATTCTCTTTTAAGATCGTCGCCGCGTACTCTTTTTTGGGCAGAATCTCTTCGTTGATTTCCACGGCGACGCGGCCGGCGTCGCAGCCCAGGTTTTCCAGATATTGAGCGACGCTGATGCCGGCGGCGTCCTCTTCTTTGCCGTTGATCTTGACCATGATCGTTTCCTCCTGAAATAAAAGGGAGTTGCCCAAAATGGGCAGCTCCCGGGAACATCTGTGTTCAATCCTCTCCCTACGTTGGCATTACCCAAATCAGGTCAGCGGGTCGAAGGTTCCACCTTCCTCTCAGCCCATGGACCGCTTAAGCGGTTGTGAGCTCCCCGATATTTTTTTCTATTATAGCGCTTTCGCCGAGGAAAAGCAAGAGTGATCATTCACAAATCGGGAAATATCGCGTTAAGCCATGAGACCCTTTTTAACTGCCGTTTTCTCGTTGCTCTTCCGGTGGTAAGGATGCTTTTCGCCGATTGAGGGGAAAAAACGTTGACGTTTTTCCGCAAAAACATACTTTTTCTTCATCAAATCTACATAATCGTCTGTTACAATAGCCGGGTCTTTTTTTCGAATTAAAGGAGATTACCATGAATAAACGAAAAAAGCCCTTTCTGCGGCTTTTGTCTTTGATCCTCGCCGCTTTTCTGCTCTTCCTGCCGGTCGCCGTCTCGGCGGCGGGCGGCGGGGAAACCGCGGCGAAAAGCGGTGTCGGCGCCGACACCGTCGATGAAGAAGAATCGATCCGCTCCGGCGCCTTTGCAAACTGGAAACAGAGAGATCCCCGCTGGCACGATCAGTCCCTGGGCTATTCCTCCGTCGGTCGCTCCGGCTGCTACGTGACGTCGCTTTCGATGATCCTCGTCGCTTCCGGTCTCGAGTGGGAGCGTTATGAAAAGGGTGAGTTCAACCCCGGCATCTTCGCCGCGGAGCTGAAGGAGGCCGGTTTGATCACGGCCGGAGGCGGGCTGGATCTCGAAGGTTTTGTCGCTTCCCGAGCGGATCTCACCATCGCCGAGAGCATCGACGGCGCCGATTTCGATCCGCTGCCGCAATCGGAAAAAGCTCAGCTGATCCAAGATCAGCTCAACGCGGGTCGGTTCGTCTTCATCATCGCCCATAATCCCACCACCGGCAACCGTCACGCCGTCGTCGCCTCTGCCGTGGAAAACGGCGAAGTTCTCGTCTGCGATCCCGGTTATACCTCAAAAACGGGTCTCTTCTTTGAGGACTATCCTTCCGTCAGTGAGATCATCGTCTTTGCCGCCGACGTTGAAGAGTGTGAGGATAGCGAGAAAAACTTCGGCAGCGATATACCTTCGGCTCTCGCTGTCAGCGCTTCCTCGCTCTGGAATCATTTGAGCAACATCTGAGTGTTTAATGGAATCATTTTTGATGATTCGATGATTATTAAGCGGGAAACGGAATCACATTGAAAAGCATCGACAAAAATGAAGTTTTTCTTTTTTTTGTTGTAAAAAGTAAACAGATTTCGCCGTAAGCAGAAAAATGAATCACAAAATAGAGAAAGGTGGCGAAAGTATTCGCTTTCTGTAAGTATGAAAATGTTATCATAAAAATGAAAATTGTTATTATATCCTTACTGTATTAATTACTTGGAGGTATTACCGAAAAAGAAAGATATACAAGAGAGGATTTTTATCGTCTTTTAAATCATCGTATTGAAGCCGAAAAGTCCGTATTGGAAGCATTGGAAAGCGATCGAGATTACGATTTGTATACATACGCTACGATGTTATATAGAAAGAGAAGATCACCCTGTAATTTATTAAATTGACGATAATAAAGAAGGTGATGTGATTGAAAAAAGGTTTGATTATTACAGTTACGATTATCATTGTTGTAGTATGCTCTTTTGTTGCCGTGGTTTTGAATCATGATGCGGAAGAGTATAAGGTGACAAGTTACGCGGCGGTGATGTCAACTTTTGATAAATACGAAGGAAAAAGTGAGACAACGATGCGCTTTCTTGCAAGAACCTATATTCTGTTTGACGATTTTTATAACCGCCATGCTTCATTCTTTTCTTCGATGATTCACAGTGACTTCAGTTGGTGGATCTCGTTTGGTCTCAGCGGAGAATCCGGAGGCTGGCTGCCATCATACGAATCAAAGGAAGCTCTCGCGGATGATATAAAAAATGAAATCGGATTTTCACTTGGTTTAAAATCGGAATTATCGGAAGACAATCCGGACCGACAAGGTGTTACGGAGTATAGTCAAAAACTGCAGAAATTATTAACTGAATTGGAAAAAGATAATGACCCGGACATGTACGATTACATTAAACGCTATTACGAAATACGCGAAACAGTCCACCAATAATTCGGGGATATGGTTCTAAAAAAGAAAAAGACAGTCGGTATCGGCAGCGATCGCTTACGACTGTCTTTATTTTCTCGTTTTTTCTTATCAGAGGATCCTTCTCAGCCCCGGGATCCTGCGCAGCAAGAAGATGATCAGGGCGGTGACGATGAGGTTGGCGAGGATCAAAACGGGGAACAGCCAAAGGC
>CACXDX010000158.1 GCA_902766525.1 uncultured Bacillota bacterium
ATCGCCTGATTGGTCAGATTATCGTCGTTGCTGTTGTCTTCATCGTCTGCATCATGATAGAGCAGATGGGAATAGGAGATCGTCACGTCGAGATCATCCGTGGCCAAAGGCTCCGTGCCGTATACCACATAATCGGTAACGTCTCTCGTTTTGCCGTTGACGAGGGTCGCCGTGACCCGCATACCGGCGGGATCGAAGCTTTCCCCTGCGCGATACGTCGTTTTGGCCGGCATCTGTGTCACTTTGATCTCTTTGATATTGCAGCCCAGCGCCATGATATAGCCGGAATCGTTTTTGAAATACATGGTACCGTCTTCATCGACGATGGGGCTGCAGAGTGCGTATTCTTCCTGAGCATTGGCAGGCGTAAAGAGCACGTCGGCATAGGGACCCGCCGCCTCCATTGCGGTCTGGCCGGGTTTATCTTTGATCACCCGAAGCTTGCCGGGGGTATAGTTATCGATAAAATAAACGTAAACGGAACCGTCTTCTTCTTCATAAGCCGTCGTCAGAATACCGCTGGTCTGGCAGAAACCCGCCGTCGGGCAGCGATAAGCGATCTTTTTGGAGGCGAGATCGATCACGGCGATGTTGTGCCCGCCGAAATGCTGAAATTGACCGGCGTCACCCATCACGCCGACGTAGGCGCGGCCCTTATAGATCGTGGGCGTGGAGGCGCTGGCGTTGCCGAGATTGATTTCGGTGATGTTTTCTTTATCGAAGCTGCCGTCGGCTTTGACGGGAACGCCGTAGAAATAACCGCCTCTGGAGGTGAAGTAGGCCACATTGTCCGCCATCGCAACGGTACTGCGGATATCACCGTATACATTGTCGATGGTATCGATGACTTCACCGGTTTTGGGATCGAGGGAATAGAGCACGCCGCTTCCCTGCGGTTCTTCGATGACCTCGTCGGTACCGCCTGCGCCGTCGTCGCTGCCGACGAGCAGATAATCGTCACAGACGTAGCAGCCGGCCCAGTAGAAGCCGCCCGGGTGCGAAAGGGCCCAGACCTCTTCGCCGGTTTCGGCGTCAACACAAACGAAAGCCGCGTTTTTGTTGGGGCTGTTCCAATATCCGGAATAGACCAAACCGTCATAATAGGAGATGGGGCAGTTTGACTGTCCTTTCAGGCTGTTTTGATAGACCCATTCCGATTCCAGCGTTTCAAAATTGATGGCCTGGATGCGGCCGTTGGCAAGGCAGACGTAGATCCTGCCGTCACCGTAGGTCGGCATCGTGATATTCCAGGAAGAGACCGCCGCGAGGCTGCCCTCCTGCAGGATTTCACCGCTGGTCTTATCCATTTTATAGATGGTTCTGTTGGCAAAAAATACGATCATGTCGTCGATGATCATCGGATGACTCGGCGCGGAAAGCCAGCCCTGATCTTCCTGAACCTTCGTCGCCCAGTAAAGCGCCGCGTCATCGGCCTTGATCGGCGTTTCGGTAGCGATCACACCGTTATGATTCGCGTTGCCCTGAAATTCCGTCCAATCCATGGCGGCAACGCCCGCGGCGGGCATCAGCGAAAAACATATCAGCACCGCTAAAATCAAGATCGGCAGAGTCCTTTTTTTTCTTGTTTTCATCTTTTTACCTCCGTTTTTTGCATTTTTTTGAATCCATTGCCATGCGGCGATCCCGGCGCCACAGCCCTTTTCCGGGCAGGACGTCGCCGCCATAGCAGAGCAACAGTGTTTTTTTATTATATGTCATACCTGCCGCAAGAGCTGCGCTTTCCCGGTAACGGATTACGCAAAAAAACCTGGAAATGCTCTCTTCGCGACGGCCGCAGACTCATTGTTTTTGTGTTCCTTTTTCCTTTGCGCCTTCCTCCACCGCGGATCCCGATTTTTCTTCCTTCTCCCGGCGGATCATCTCGTTGACCGGGCCGACAGCCCTTTCCCAACTGCCGAAACGCTCCAAAATATAGGTATAACCGATAAAATTGCGGCGGTTGAACCGCTTTTTCATGCGTTTCTTCTCCGCCTTCAAATAAAGCAGCAGTTCTTCATCGCTGTCTTTACAATGCCTTTCGGCAAAACATCGCTCCGCCTCTAAGCGGCTCGGTTCATTTAAAATCGCCGCCAATTTCTTTTCGGCTTCGTATTGGATCATCGACTGACGATTTTGAATATTCTGTTTTATCGATTTTTCTTTCCGATTCACTGTTTTCATTGTCCGTTGCTCTTGAATCCTTCATACCGCCGGGGGACGGCAATATGCGCGCGCCGTCCTCCCGATCTGCGGTATAAAGAAAAACTTAAAGAGGGGGTGTATTCATGCCGTCTGCCATGGTTGTTCGGATCATCCGCACAGTTCAACCGGACGGCAAAAGTTATTCAAAAAGAATTTTTTAAGAGCCATCGATCAGGATTCCTCTTTTTCTTTACGCTTCAGCTCTTCTTTTTCCTGTTTCAGCATTTCATTGACGGGTGTGATCACCTTTTCCCAGCTGCCGAAACGCTCCAGCAGATAGCTGTATCCGATCAGATCTTTTCTTTTAAAGCGTTTCCCCGTTTTGTTTTTCAGCTCCTTCACGTAAAGCAGCAGATCACGATCGCTGTCTTTACCGTGCTTTTCGGCAAAAAGACGCTCCTGCTCAACACGGTTCGGGTCGCAAAGGGCTATTTTCAGCTGTTCATCCCCGAGCTTACTCAGTTTTCTTCTGGAGTCGGCATAAGCCGATTTCTTTTCTTTTTTCGTCATGTTGTTCTCTCCAAATTTAAAAATCCTCGTGAGAAACAAGGATCATAAGAGCGGAAGAAAGCATCGGTTCCCTTTTCTCCGTCCCTCGGGAAAGGATTTCCCGTGAAACGTGAAAAAGAAAACGATACCTGAAAACAGATCGAGATCCGATTTCGAGTCTCCGCACTCTCAATAAAGCATCCGGTCAAAGTCATTCTTTTTTCTCAGCCGCTTTTTCGGACAAAAAAAGCGGCTGATCCTTTTCAAAGGAACAACCACCGACACGCGAAATCCTTCCTTTGAAAAACATTCGTCATTACCGACTGCGGCGCGGCGCGCCTTATACGGTACCCTGATCGTGTTCGGGAATCTCACCCGATTTGACGAAATGCTCATTCTACGGTAAAAGTCAGGATTAACGCAGAGAACAAACAAAAAACCTTACCGTTGCGGTAAGGTCTTTCGGGGACAAGAATCCTTACAGCGAAGATTCAAATCCAACGCAAAAGACCTGACTCAATGCTTCGATGAAACATTATTACAGTAGCGCGACTGTGCCGGAATCTCACCGGACTTCCATTGTTAGATTGATTGTTAAATTATATATTTACAGGAAAAATTATATCATTATAGGAAAATACTGTCAAGAGTATATGTGGAGAATCGTGCGCGACTTATCTCTTTTTATACGGTTTCTTTATAAAAAACCCCTCCTATCAACCTTTATCCGCCGCCATTTTAAAACGATCTGCCAATCAGGCAACAAAATACAGGTAAAATATTTATACATTAGACATTTTTTCAAAAGCGGAGAGAATCCTTCTCCCCGCTTTCAAAATGATCTCTTCACGCTTCATCCTTAAAGGGAACGACGTCTTTCACTGCTTCTTCAAGGCTGATCTCCGCGTCGTCGTTATCGATATCGAGAAGCCGGTAACGGTCGTTGCCCATGTTCAGTTCCTTCATGTAGCTCAGTTGGCGCAAACCGTGACGGGATTCGATCCGTTCTACCAAATCGTGATGGTCTTCTTCCTTTAAGGCATATACCAGATCAACGGAAGCCTGATCGATGGCGAGGATATCATCCGAGGCCAGAATGGCGATATTCGGTGTGACCACGGGCATGGCTCTCACCCCTTCACAATCGCAGGAAACCGACATATTGCGCAGCACATTGACGAAGGTGATGTGCTCGCCGAAATGATCCGTCACGGCTTTGGCGGATTCGGTCATCCGCTCCATAAATTCCTCCTTGGCGATGTCCCATTGGTCGTCGGAACCGGGCGTCGTATGGATCATGGCCTTGCCGATCCTGCCGTCGGCGCAGCCGATGCCGATGTTTTTGCAGGAACCGCCGAAACCGCCCTGAACGTGACCTTTAAAATGAGTCAGCACAAAGAGGGATTCATAATCGGTCAGCGTTTTCCCCATAACCATTTCCGAAAACCATTTCCCGTTTTTCACCGGCAGAGCGACCGTCCCTTCCGCATCCATAATATCGACGGGGCAGAAAGTCCAGCCGTTGGTTTTAAGCGTTTTCAAATGCTGTTCGGTAGTGAAACGCTCCCCTTCGTAATAGGTATTCGTTTCCACAATGACCGCTTCCGGCAGTTCTTCCGCCAACAATTCCTTTACCCAGGGGCGGGGCAGAATATTGGGGCCGTGAGGTTCGCCGGTATGCAGCTTGACACCGATCTTTCCGGTCAATCTCGGTTTCACCTTGGCAAAGATCCGCCGCAGACCCGCGGCGGAAAGATCCTTTGTAAAATAGACGACGGATTCTTCTCCCTTTCGTTCCGCGTAAGGAATATAATGGTCACCGCCGCTGCCGGGCTGTTTTTTCCGATCGGACATTTTTCGTTCCTCCCCGAATTCATTTTTTTTACCGTTATCATACCATAAAACGCTTCTTTTTCCAATAGACCGCAGCGTTAAAAACTTTCGGAGAGAAAAAATTTCATAAAAACAAACGATGCCCCTTCTCAGTTTTTTTCACCTCGGAAGACGGAAACGATATCATCAAAACGTCGTCTCGTTTTTGCCAGCAAAGCGTCGGCTTCCTCCTTCTTTGAAGCAACGGCCGTATGATAGATCTTCAGGCAGGGCTCCGTCCCCGAAGGACGCAGCGCCGTCCGGGTTCGATCGGGAAAACGGAAGATCAACGTATCCGCAAAGCGGCTGATCTCGCCGTCGGGAAAGGGATTTAATGCAAAATAAGATTCACATTCTTTGCGCCGGACATCTCCCTCAGCTCCCGGGAAAACAAACCGATCCGTCAGGGTTCGCTCCGCTCCGTATTTTTCACTCAGCTCTTTTAAAACGTCGAGGAACGTTTTGCCCTGCTTTTTGTATGCTGCCGCCGCTTCGGCCAGCAATACCGCCGCGGCAATGCCGTCCTTATCCGAAGCGCCGCCCCGAAACAGAAAACCGCCGCTTTCTTCGTAACCGGCAAAAAATTTCCCTTCCCGGTCCCGCATCAGCTCATCACCGATATACTTAAAGCCCGTGGGCGTGATCACGGTTTTGAGGCCATGGTCGGCGGCAACGGCTTCGGCCCTTTGACCGCTGACAACACTGCGGACGATAAATCCGCCGGCGGGGACCACCTCATGATCGCAGAGATAAGCAAGGAGCAGCGCGGCAATGTCATTGCCGGAAAGAGGAACAAAATCCTTCCCCGACCAGACGCAGCAACCGCAGCGATCACCGTCGCCGTCGGTGGCGAGCAGCAGATCGGCACCGACTTTCATGCCCAGCCTCTCGGCGGCGGCAAAAACGGAAGGATCTTCGGGATTGGGCGCGGACAGCCCGCCGAAAAGAGGATCGGCGGTCTCTTCTTCTTTAACAGCGAAGACATGATGACCGCAGCGGCTCAAAACCTTGCGGGGAATCGCGGCAGCACTGCCGTAAAGCGGCGTAACGACCGCTTTCAGCGGAGAGTCCTTGACTCGCCTGCCGCCGACAGCCGCAATATAATTCCCATTCAATGCGTCTTCGGCGAGACGATAGAGACCTCTTTCTTCGGCTTCCTTTCGCTTCATGCGGGAAACGGCAAAGGGATCGAGCTTTTTCATCTTCTCTTCGAGCACAGACGTCTCCCGGGGCAAAAGCTGCACCCCGCCGCCGTCGTAGATCTTGACGCCATTGTAGATCGCCGGATTATGGCTTGCGGTGATCATCACGCCGCAGCGGAAAGCTCCCGTCTTCAGTGTATGGGAAAGCAGCGGGATCGGGATCGGCTTTGGGAAAACGCGAGTGGGAAAACCCTTTTCATTCAGGACCGCGGCAACGGTATCGGCGTAGAGACGGGAGTTTTTTCGCGTATCCCAACCGATCAGGATTTCCTTCCCCTTCCCGCGCTCGGGGAAATTTCCGAGATCGAGGGCTTTGGCCAAGGCCGCCGTGACGGCGCCGACAGTGATATCGTTGATGCGATCGAGGCCAAGGCCTTCCACGGCACGAACACCGCCGGTACCGAAGGTCAGTGTCATTCTTTCCCTGCTTTCATCGGTGAATTGCGGGATACGCCGCACCGTTTTCGAATACTCTTTCATTTTTTTTCCTCCGCCCGGACATTCTGTTTCAAATCTATGAGCGGAAATAAAAAAAGAACCCATCTTTTTCGATGGGTTCCGGATCATTCTTTCTTAAATCAGCTTTTTCCCTTCTTCATAGGCCGCTGAGATCGCGGCGCGAAATTCCTCTTCGCCGAAGATCTTCTCTCCCTCCATGTTGTAATAATCAAAGGGATCGTAAGCCCTGCAGAGAACCTTAACTTTATTTTCCATCAGCGCCGAAAAAGCCGGATCGGTCTTATCCAGCTGATGACAGTAAAATGAATAGGTCACCGGGAAATCATAGGAAAAATCCTCGGCGCTGATCTCACCGTTGAGATAGGATTCGATTTTTTTCAAAACGGCATTTGTACTCATGTGATTATTATAGCAAATAAAATGAATTTTCACAATAAAAATTCTGACGATTTGTTTTTTCTCTTTATATTCATTTGAAAATATGATATAATTTACATTTGCGGGAGAGATATTCCATACCGAAACCGTGATATCGACGGCAAAATCCGCCGATCACTCCCCTCAAAAAAATCGCAAAAGTATGCAAAAGAATTTCGGCCCGGCACAAGCCGCGCATTCCAAAGGAGGAATATACTATGGCAATCAACTTAAAGGGAAGAAGCTTTTTGACCCTGATGGATTTCAGCCCCGCAGAAATCCGCTATCTGCTGGATCTTGCTCACTCCCTGAAAGCCAAAAAAAAGGCGGGCATCCTCAATGAACCACTGCTGAAAGGGAAAAACGTCGTTCTTCTCTTTGAGAAAACCTCAACGAGAACGCGCTGCGCCTTTGAAACGGCGTGTCTCGATGAAGGCGCCCATGTAACCTTCCTCGATTCCAAAAGTTCCCAAATGGGGAAAAAAGAATCTTTGGAAGATACGGCAAAGGTATTGGGACGCTTCTATGACGGCATCGAATACCGGGGCTTTGACCAGAAAGTCGTGGAGGATCTGGCGGCCTTTTCCGGCGTTCCCGTTTTCAACGGCCTCACCGACGTCGATCATCCCACGCAGATCCTTGCCGATATGCTCACCATCGAAGAACACTGCGCAAAACCCCTCAACAGGGTCAAAGTCGTTTTCTGCGGCGATATCCGCAACAATATGTGCTACGCCTGGATGTACGGCTGCGCCAAGATGGGCATGACCTTCGTCGCTTACGGCCCCGCGTCCTTAAAAATCGATCCGGAAGTCCTCGCCGCGGCCAACGCGATCGCCGCGGAAACCGGCGCAGCGATCGAAGTCTCCGCCGATCGGGAAGCGGTTAAAGACGCCGACGTCATCTACAGCGACATCTGGGCTTCCATGGGCGAAGAGGACAAGATCCCGGAACGGGTCAAGATGCTGACGCCCTTCAGAGTCACAAGCGAACTTCTGCGGGCAACGGGCAATCCCGATGTCCTCTTTATGCATTGTCTGCCCTCATTTCACGATTTTGAAACGACCATGGCCAAAGAGTGGCGGGAAAAAGGGTATGATATCAGGGAAGTCACCGATGAAGTCTTTCGCGGCAAAAACTCGGTCGTCTTCGACGAGGCGGAAAACAGAATGCACACGATCAAAGCCGTGCTCTGCGCGATGATCTGAAATAAAAAAAACGGTCGGAGAACCCGGCCGTTTTTTTATTTCCCGATATCATTACATGATCTCCTTTTTTCACTCTTCCTTTTTCTTCATTTTGTTGCATTTTTTTGATTTGTCCACTATAATATAATTAGAAAAGTATGTATGAACGGGAGGACGCCATGTGGTACTGCAGTGAATGCGGAAAGAAAAATAACGGCAAATACTGTACACGCTGCGGAACGCGCTATATAGAGCTGGAAGATGATCCCCCTGCCGCATTTCCGGAAAATGAAGAACCTGTCTACGACGGAGAAACGGGAGAACTGCTCCGCACAGCGAACGATCAAAGGATCGAAGCGGAAACGGAGCAGACCGATACCGCTCTCGAAACGGGAAACCCGCCCGAAACGACGGCGGCGGATCTTTTCGACGACCGCGAAAAGGAGCTTTCTCTTTATAATCTTTCTTCTTTCCTGACGGATAAAAGCCGCTCTTCCCATGTGGGCAGTGTGGAAGATACCGCTTACGCCCCGGCGGAAGATTACGCCGACGGCGAAAACGGCTTCAGCGCAGCGAAACTGTTTCGCCGCGAATGCCGGGAAGAATCGGAAGATCTGAGATCCATGGCCGCACCGACGATTGCCCCCTTTACGCTCCCTGCGGAAATGACGGAGACCGCTCCGGAAACATCCCTTCGGAGAGACCGCAAAGACAAAATTCCCGAAGATAAAGTCGTATCAACCGAAGCGGGAAAAGCCGAAACGAAAGCCGCCGCCGCGGAAATCAGCCTTCCCACCGGCATTAAT
>CACXDX010000159.1 GCA_902766525.1 uncultured Bacillota bacterium
CGGCGTAAACACCTTATCGGCATAATAGAAAGCGGTGGTGATACCCGGACCGATCTTTTCCGCGGCGGACGCGTCGATCAGATAGCAGAACAGATATGCGGAAGTCGTCACAATGGTAACAACAACCGTCTTCATGAAAAAGGGCAGATATTCCGCGTGAAGATCGAGACGGACACGGTAGAGAAAACGCTCCTTAATCGCGTAGGGGATCGTCATCGCGAATTGCAGCAGCCAGGCCGCGGCGACGGCGATCACGTAATAGAGAACGGAATCGTGTTCGGCGAAGAAGATCAGGAAAACGATGAGAAACAGGGAATAAGGCAAGCTCATGCTGCCCTGGAGCGCGAAATGATCCATCGACTGATATACCGCCACCAGTAAATAAGTCACAACGATCACCGGCAGCGTCAACGCCATGAGGCGCATAAACGTGACCATTTCCGGATCACTCAGCGGCCAAAGCAGATCCGCGATGGGCTTCACCGTAGCAAGTTCCCAAAATACAAGGCAGATCAGACTGAGAATGAGGCCGAAGGTAATAACATTATTGGCCGCGGCTTCGCCTTCCTTCCGCCCTTTCGTCATCGTTTTGGTGATGATCGGCACGGCGGCGACACACATCGCGTAAGCAATGGTCGTAAACAGATAGATCGTTTTGTTATAGGAAGCGTAAAAGGCATCGATGGCGCCGAAAACATTGGCCTGGATCGATTCGCGCAGAATCCCGAGGACCTTCGCCAAAATCGTAATCACCATAACGCTGCCGATCGCCGTAAGAACACCACCGTGTTTTTTCTTTTGCTTCCGCTCCGAAGAAACTTCTTCCCGAACGGGCACCGCTTCCTCGGTGAAGTCTTCTTTTTCGCGATTCAACAGGATATCTCTGATCTTATGGTCGTAATCCTGCAGACGAGTTCTCAATTCTTCCGCTTTCGCCGCCGTTTTCGCAACCGATTCTTCACGCCGAGCCATC
Source organism: uncultured Bacillota bacterium (assembly GCA_902766525.1). Taxonomy (GTDB): domain Bacteria; phylum Bacillota; class Dehalobacteriia; order UBA7702; family UBA7702; genus UBA7702. The sequence goes on from CACXDX010000159.1 coordinate 974, forward strand.
GTTTCTTCATAAGCCCGGATCAATTTGTCCGCGGAGAAGGACCGCACATCGGAAATACAGCGATGATCCACGGAAGCCATAAAGGCGTCCACTTTGGGATCGTAAGAAATACCGATCATCGGCACATTCATCATCACCGCAAAGATCAAAGAGTGGAGCCGCACCCCAACGAGACAATCCAGATTTCCGATAATGGAAAGCATCTCATCACTGAGATGCTTTTCCGTAACACTATAGACGTCATGATCCAAACGTTCGGCGATGGCTTCGACTACGGCGGCATCCTGCTCATAATGGAACGGGATCAACACCGAGTCAACCTGAAATTGTTCTTTCAAAGCCCGAATGGAAGCGGCAATCGCGTCGAGGAAACCGCTTTCCATATCCGCGGATTTTACAGCCCAGCCGACAATGGGACGATTTTCGGAACGTACCAAACCGATGCTTTCCAAAATTTCCTTCCCTTTATCCAAACTCGGTCTGGTGCCGGCCAGAACGGGATCGGCGGTAATGGTGATTTTTTCCGAGGGAATGCCGATTTCTTCAAGCAGTGCGGCGGATCCGTTATCCCGCACGGCGATCTCATCGACCTTTTTCAGCACCCTTGCCGTGAGCCGTCGATGACTTTTTTTGCGAATCGGGCCGATCCCCTGAGAATAAAGCAGGATCTTCTTCCCGTAAAAATGCGCCATGCTGATAATAAAGAGATAATAAAGCAGACTTTTTCCTGAGGTGACGTCCTGAAGCAAACTGCCGCCGCCGAAAATCAAGGCGTCGCAATTTTTGATCGCGGCAAGGATCTTTTTGATCTTCATGCGTTCAACGGCATGAACGCCGTATTTTTTTGCAGTATCAGCCGGGTTTTGAGATAAAACCGTCAGATCCGCGTCTCCCAGTTCACTGCGGATATTCTCAACGACAGTGCGCAGGATCGATTCATCCCCGATGTTATTAAAACCATAATATCCGGCTATCAAAAGTTTAATCATAAAAAGAGTTGCCTCACACTTTCGGTGCAATGAAAACAGCAGCCGCCTTTTTTATCAGACGATAGAGCGCTTCAAGAACGATCACGGCACAAATCGCGAACACGAGCCCGAGTCCGAGACCGATCATGACACGGCAAAAACTGAGGAAGATACCGGTACGGATATGAAGAAAAGTATTGACGATACTGACCAAACCGACCATGGCGCCGACGCCGCAAATCAGCGGAACCCCGGGAATATGACGGCGATAGGCCCAGATCATCATCGCGATGCAGGGATAGCCGATCAGGAATTCCTTGGTTCGGGGCCGGGCCACAAAGAATTCTTCCATGAAATTACGGATCTCAATTTCCAAAGTGGGAACAAGATCATTTTCAATATTTCCGGTACGAATGATGTAATATACACCAAGCAGACCGATAAAGCAAACAACTGCCGCGGCGATCATCATCAGGAAAACGCCGCGCCGTTTAACGGAAGTGTCAAGATATTGATTCCACCGCTCTTTCTTTTCTCTGAAACCGACATCCCCTCCGCTGTATACACTCCTTTCCAGGAAGAATACCTGCAGAGCGCTGATCAGGAAGATCAAAAGCGGCAGCAGCTGCATGACTTTCACCCCGCGGTAGAGACTGAGTTCCAGAATATATTCGGAATCCGACAACGAAGCCGCAACAAAGAGAGCTCCGCAGAAAGCAACGGCAAACAAAGCCAAGATTGTCACCACGGCTTCAAACAAAATCCGCCCGAAGGAATGTTCCTTCTCCCGGCTCGCCTGCAGATATCGATTGATACCGACCGCGGCGAGGCAGGGCATCACCGTTCCGCCCGCCAGCGAAAGCAGTATTTTTGAAGTGCTTGGCATAACGAAAAGCGCCGCGGCGACACACAGGATCCCGATCGCGGTCAGAATCAGCTGTGTTTTGCGTTTCAGCGCTGTAAACTGTGATAACAGTAATACGGCAGCAGCCACCTCACCGATACCGATCAGGAAATAAAGCAGTGTTGAAGGATGATTCGCCCGCATCGGCGTGACCGTATCAAAGGTAAAACCGTAACGCGCCATCCGCTCTTTAATCCCCACAACCAAATCATCATAAGCCTGTGGATCCGTGATGTAAACAGACGGAGAACCGTCATTTTTTGTTTTATCCGCGTTAACAATACCCCTGAGATAGATCACACGGCAGTTTCTCTCATAAACAGCACGATAAAACGAATTGACGATCTCTTCGGAACTGCTGTAGTGGTAGACGCCGTAACGTTCCATCACAAAATTCCAGGCATTAAAAACGCGAACGGCGTTATAATCGATACTCTGAACGAACTGGTTGGAACCGGGCCACTGAATATTGCCCTGTTCCGTCATGGTTTCGGTAACAGCAAAAGCGGCACCGGTTTTTTCCAAATAATCCGCCAGCGGTTTTGCCCATTCTTCTTCGTCAAAACCGACAAGGCTGTCGCCGCTGTTCATAAAATACGGAGGATCATACTGCGCAAATTCACGAAATACGGCTTCCCCGAAACGGGCGCTGTTGATACCGTCAACGGTTTTGGTGCGGGGGATCACGACACAACCGTTTCCCTCGATGGCTTTCACCTGCTTCGGCCAAAGACCGAGGCTGAATTCAGCCAAATTTTTACCGCCGCTGCCGTCGGCATTATCATAGATCCAAAGATAATAATGATCTCCTGCAGCCACTGTTTTTAATTTAACGTCATCAAGTCTTTCCCGAAATGCGTCGGCAATCCACTCCGCTTCTTCCGCTTTATCGCAAATCACCAAAAGATCCGAACGATATTCCGATGCTTCCAGCAAAGAGATGACTTCCTCGGGATATTCTTCTCTCCAATCGGGATCACTCATAATCCCTTCCGTCGTTCTGTACCAAATTTTTTCCTGAGGATTGGCGGCCAGCGCATTTAAATTCGTCTCAAACAAAGCAACTTTTGTCACACCCCTGTTTGAGAAAAACTTCAACCATTCTTCGATGCTGAAATCCGATTGATCCGCCATCAAGGCATAATCGGAGTAATCAATCACGATATCATAGTTCTTTTCCGCGGTTTCGATCCGTTCCCGCTGAACGACGACAAAAACAGCCGCCAACAAACCGATCAAAAAGAGAACGAGGATAATTTTATCCAAATTATAATACTTTTTCATTCGTCGTTTCCCCTATGCTTTTTTCAATCCTTATCTTTCCGCTGCGGGAGCTTCTTCCGCCGCATCAGACTTTCCGGTCTCTTTCGCTTCTCCGTCGAGGTCTTCGGAGCCTTCCTCCGTCAAAGGATCCCGCCGATTTTCAAAAGCCTTTCGTTTTTTTTCGTCGATTTTGTTCTCTTTTCCGGAATTGCCGGTCAATACCGCCCATTTCTTCTTTAAACCTTCTTTCCCGTATATCCGATAGAGTATACCGAAGAGCGCGGCGACAATTAATATTCCTTCAAAGATCAAGGCAATGATCGTGAGCCAATTATCATTTTTGGGGAACAAGATATCACTGCCGTCATAAGGCGCGATAAAATAATCACAGCAGTGGGTCAGTTCAAAGCTGAACTGCCCGCTTCCCGCTTCGATCGATCCCGTATAAGAAGCTGAATGAACTTCGGGATCGTACAAATAAAGTCCTTGCTCAGATGCATTATCAAGATTGGCGTGGATGATGACCGTGGCCTTTCCCGGAATTTCCCCGTCCTGTTCAAAATGGAGAACCAGCGGATTTTCGGCCATGCGCGAAATGGTCTCCCACGCATCGGTTTCCTCGCTGATGATCATATTGAAATCCATCGGCGTTTCTATATCCGCACCTTCAAAAATGATTTCATAGCGAATGCCGCGATTGGTTTCTCCGCTCAGCGTCAGCGGATCCGCTCCTCCCTGATAAGCTTTAAAGGTGGCGGCGGGGATGATGCCGCCCACAGTATCTTGAAGCGGAAAAACATCAGGATCTTCCTCTTTCTGCAAATTTACTTTGCTGAGAAAGTATTCACCGCCCTTTTCCACGCTGAAGGACGCCACGGAATTCTTGACCTGACAATTCGTCACCAACTCCATGCCGCCCGTGTCGGGATCACAATAATATAAATGATATGCCCCATCGGCCAAAGCCACAGTAACCTGCGCCGTAGCCTTCCCCGGGAAGGAACCCTGATGAGCGAAGCAAATGATCTCCGCATCGGAAGCCGCTTTCAAAATTCTCGCTCTGTTGGCGGAATCCGCCGTAATCACGGCGTTGAAATCTTTCGGTTCCCGAATATCCTTGCCGGCAAAAGTGATGGTGTATTTTTCACTTTCATTCCAAACCCCTTCATAGGCAATGCGGTCATTGGTACCCTTGATTTTTTCAAAAACCGCTTTCAGCACCGTTGTACCTTGTTCCGCCTTTTGTGTTGCCGTCACTCCGGCCATATTTCCCGCCGCTGCGGAATTACCGCCCGAGGAGGAGCCGGTCGAAAGATTGGAAGAAGATGCGTTACTTGA
>CACXDX010000160.1 GCA_902766525.1 uncultured Bacillota bacterium
CGGCGGCGGTTTTACGGTAAAGCTCTTTGACGCAGGCATGGTTATTCTGATTGCTTTTATTCTTGACCGCATTCTCTGTGCTCTCGTTGACAGAGCATTGAGACGGCTCGAAAAAAAAGGGGATGAAGATCATCGCCGTATCACCTTGGCAAGAGTGATTTGCCGCATAAATCATTATGTTCTCAGCTTTATCGCTTTCGTTATGATCCTGTCGATCTTCGGCGTTAACGTCGTGTCGATTTTGGCCGCCGCCGGTGTTGTCGGTTTGGCTGTCAGCTTCGGAGCTCAATCTCTCATCAAAGATATTTTTGCCGGATTCTTTATTTTGCTGGAAGATCAGTACGGCGTTGGGGAATATGTGACGGTGAATCAGAACTTTACCGGTATCGTTGAGCTTATCGATTTGCGTGTCACGCGGCTGAGAGGGGATGACGGTGAGTTGATCATTATTCCCAACGGAACCATCACCGATGTGGTCAACTACTGTCGGGGCAGCTTGCGGATTAAAGAGGTCTTTGAGATATCCTATGACAGCAACATCGGTGAAGCCGAAGCTGTGATCCTTGCCGCGGCGAAAGATTTTTATCGTGAACATAAGGATCTCCTCTTCGGAGAGCCTGTCGTTGAAGGTGTTGAGGAAATCGGTACCAGCGGTGTATCCATTTGTTTGATTATGTACTGCCGGGCGCTGGAGAAGTGGCATATCGGTCGGGAAGCTCGAAAAATGATCGTGCAATCGCTGCAAAATGCCGGAATTGAAATACCCTATCCCGTTACGGAAGTAATTACCAGGGAGGAAAATGATGAACAGTGATAGTGTTGTCAACGTCGGTGATGTTTTGCGCATGAAAAAAAAGCATCCCTGCGGCGGTGATCGCTGGCAGGTCCTGCGGGTCGGTGCTGATTTTCGTCTTAAATGTTTGACCTGCGGCAGGGTTGTGATGATCTCGCGGGTGGATGCTACACGGCGGGCTGTGGAGATTTTTAAGGAAGAAGATGTGCAGCAGACGGATTCCGAAGATGCAAATTAATGTTTAAAAAAGCTCAAAATAATTCTTGCAAAAGGATATAAAACGTGATATAATACTTAGGCTTATGATAAAAGGGGTATTTTCTTTTATCTCAGCTCCTTGCTTCCTCAAAGGGAGGAGGCCAAAGTCCGAAAGGAGGTGTCGTATACGATGCGCAATTATGAAGCTATGTATGTTCTCCGTCCCGATATGGATGATGAACAAATCAACGCGGCGATTGAAAAATTCTCTGGGATTATCTCCGCCAACGGCGGTGAAGTCACCAAAGTGGATCAGTGGGGGAAACGCCGCCTGGCTTACGAGGTTCAGAAATTGCGGGAAGGTTATTATGTGCTTTGCTATTTTAACGGCAATACCGAACTTCCCAAAGAATTGGAAAGAAATTTCAAAATTTCCGATGATGTCATTCGCTTCCTCGTCGTTCGTGAAGGCGAATAAAAAAGAAAGTCAGGTAGAAAAATGTTAAACAGAATCGTTGTAGTGGGTCGCTTGACCCGAGATCCGGAACTTCGTTCCACTTCCAACGGTGTGGCTGTGGCCAGCTTTACCGTCGCTGTGGACAGAAATTTTTCCAACAGCCGCGGTGAAAGAGAAACCGATTTTATTCCCGTTGTCGTTTGGCGCGGTTTGGCCGAAACCTGCGGCCGCTATCTCTCCAAAGGCCGGCTTGTTGCGGTTGACGGACGTTTGCAGATTCGCAACTATGAAGCGAACGACGGTTCCCGCCGCTCCATCGCCGAGATCGTTGCCGATAATGTGCAGTTCCTTTCACCGAAGGACGGCAGCGGCTCCGGCAACAGCGGTTACAGTAGTGATTCGGATTTCGCCGATGAGGAAATGACCCCCCTCGATGAAATTCCGTTTTAAGAAAGGAGAAAAAACATGGCTGAAAGAAGCTCACGTCCCCGCGGCGGTCGCAGAATGAGAAGAAAAGTCTGCGCCTTCTGTGTGGATAAAGTTGATTATATCGATTATAAAGATGAAAAACGTTTAAGAAAGTACGTCAGTGAACGGGGTAAGATCTTACCCAGAAGAATTTCCGGTACTTGCGCGAAGCATCAGAGAGCTTTGACCACGGCGATTAAAAGAGCCAGACAGGTCGCTCTGCTTCCCTACACCACCGATTAATTTTACTGTGCCGAAAGCCCCAGTTTTTGGGGCTTTTTTGCTTATATAAGCGATCGCTATCCTTTTTCCACGGAGGTCGTTATGAGACAGCAGGTCTCTTTCTTCCATAAAATTTCGGATCTTGTTTTGTATTTTCTCGGTATCGCCGCTCTGATCTGTGCCTATCTTTTTTTGCCCGGCCCGGGTCTCGCCGCCGCTTTTATCTGGTCGATGCCGTTGATCCTTATCGTCTTGAAAGATGGCGTCGGATGGGGTGTCGTTCTCGCGCTTCTCGTTTCTCTTTGCTGTCTTTTGATTCAGCCCGGTATTGCCGGTGCTCTCGCCGCGATCCTCATTGCCGGTTTCGGCTTGGCTCTCGGTATCGCAGTGAAGAAGAAGTTTCATCCCGGCAGGACGATTACGGTTATCATTCTTGTTTCGGCTCTTCTCGTTATCGTTTATTTTCTGGCAGCGCCTTATTGCGGTCTGCCGACGCTGCATTCGTTTTCCGCGGCAATCACAGACGCGGCTAAATCATTTTTTACCGAGTATAATGATGCTTTCGTTGACGCTGCCCGGGACAGGAATGTTTCGCTCATTGCTTTTCAGAGTGAAGTGATTTCCGCCGTCACGCTGCTGCTGCCGTCTTACCTGATTGTTGCGATCGCGCTTTCGGTGATACTGAATTATATTTTTGCCCTGCTCATTTTGGGTTACCGCGGTGATGATGTTGCGGTTATGCCTCCTTTTTCTCAATGGCATATGCCCTGGTGGACTTTGTGGGGTATTTTGTGTGCTCTTGTTTTGCTCGTCGGCGGCAACTTTTTTGATAATGATTTTCCGGTCATGATCGCCCGAAATATTTTCTTCTGTTATTTCCCGATTTATTTGGTTGCCGGTATTTCTCTTATTCGCTATTTCTTTATCCGTGTGGGATTGAGCCCGGTTTTTCAGGCTTTGATCTGGATCGCCGCTTTTATTGCGATGTCTTTTACGCTTGTGTTTCTGATTTTCCTCGGCGCGATCGACGCCGCTTTGGATTACAGAACGGCGATGAAAAAGAGAAAAAAACGAAACGACAAAAAAGACTGACTTTTTGGTGCTGTCTTATTGCTGTTTTGATAATAAAAAATAATCCCCTATTTTGAACAACAAACGGAGGTTTTGAAAATGAAAGTTATTTTGTTGGAAGATGTGAAAGGCCGAGGAAAAAAAGGTGAAGTCGTTAATGCTTCGGACGGCTACGCCAGAAACTATCTGATTCCGAAGAAACTGGCTGTCGAGGCCAATGAAACCAATATGAAGGCATGGAAACGCAATAAAGACAAAGCGGATCATGCCGCGGCGGAAAAATTGGCTGAGGCTCAGGCTGCGGCAAAAGAGATCAAAGGCAAGACTTTTGTGTTGAAAGCCAAAGCCGGAGAAGGCGAACGCCTTTTCGGTTCCGTTACGAATATGGACGTTGCCGATGTTCTTGCCGAAAACGGTGTAAAAGTCGATAAACGCAACATCGATCTGACGGAACATATCAAGACCCTCGGTCAATATAAAGTTAAAATCAAACTTCATCCTCAGGTTAAGACAGATATTATCATTGATGTTCAGGCAAAATGACAGATGTCAAATAATTGATCTTTATAAAAATCCGGTGGTGCCCCTCATGGACAGCCGGATTTTTTTACGGGACCCTTTCAACGGTGAGCGGGGTGTTTTCGGTACAGCGTTCGATTCGGCGAAGATGTATTTGAAAACTCTGATGATGTCGGAGATTAAAGATTCATCTTGATTTTTGTTTGTGAAAATGAGATAATAATATATTATAATTGAAAAAAAAGGAAGGAGGGAAAAGATGACTTCTGCCGAAAGTATCCGCGAATTAACGATGCCTCAAAGCGATTTTGCCGAAATGGCGGTTTTAGGTTCGATTCTGTTGGAACCGGATCTGCTCTATGAGATCAATCAGGTGATTTCCGCCGCCGATTTTTATCAGGATAAACATCGTCGTATCTATATGGCAATGGTTGCTTTGATGGAAGAAGGGAAAGATGTTGATCTGGTTACCGTTGCGAATGCGCTGAAAACCGAGGGTATTCTTGACGTTATCGGCGGCAGCGGTTATCTGACCGAACTTTTTGATGCCGTTCCCTCCGCGGCCAATGCGGTATCCTACAGCCGTATCGTTAAAGATAAAGCCGTTAAGCGGCGGATCATTGCCCTGACCGACCAGATTTCTCATGAAGCTCAAGCCGAGGAAAAACCGGCGGAAACGCTTCTTGATGATGCCGAAAATGCCGTGTATCAACTGGCTCAGACCAGCCAGCCCACAGCTTTAAGGCAGGTCGGCGCCTTTGTCGCCGAGGCTTATGACCAGATCGGCAAGGAAGAAAAAGGGGTTCCTACCTTTATTGCTCTGGATCACTATATCGACGGGCTCAAAAAAGGGGAAATGGTCATCATTGCCGCCCGCCCCGGGATGGGTAAAACAACGATCGCTCTGAATATTGCCGAGCGGGCCGCCACGAAACATCGTGCAACCGTTGCTTTCTTTACTTTGGAAATGACGCCGGTACAGGTCGCTTCGCGCATGCTTTTTGCCAAGGCCCAGGTTGATCAGGAACGCGCGAAAAAAGCCAAAGAACTGACGGATGAAGACTTTGATAAGCTTTCCGCCGCCATGGAAGAGATCGAACGTGCCAATCTCTATATTGACGATACCTCTATGATCACTGTGGCGGAAATCAGAGGGAAGCTGAAAAAACTGAAAAGGGAAAAAGGGCTTCATTTGGCTGTTGTCGACTATATCGGTTTGATGCAGTCCTCTGTCTCGTCGAGAGATCAAAGCCGCCAGCAGCAGATTTCCGAAATATCCATGCAGCTGAAAAGTCTTGCCAAAGAATTGGAAATCCCCATCATCGTTATTTCGCAGCTGAATCGTGCCTCGGTAAAAAGTGAAGGTAAGGTCAAGGAACCGGATCTTTCTCACCTCAGAGAATCCGGGGCATTGGAACAGGATGCCGATAAAGTTATCTTTATCCATCGCCCTTATTATTATGATAAAAGTGAAAATCCTTATTTGGCTTTGGCCATTGTCGCCAAAAACAGAAACGGCGCCGTAGGCAAAGCCAAGTTGGGTTTTCTCAGCCAATATACGCTTTTCTGTGATATGGATTTTGATCATGAAGAACCCGGAGGCGAGACAGAGTGATCTTCGCTCTGTTTCGACTCTTTTTTATCGGCAACGAATCTGAGGGTCTTTATCGAAAAAGAAAATGAAGGAGAAAGGAATATGACGAAAAGGCTTTTTTTATCACTGTTGATTTGTGTTGCTCTGATTTTTTCTTGTCCTCTCTGTGTCAGCGCGGGCATCTTTAAAGATGTGCCGGATAGCAGTTGGTATGCGAAAGCAGTGAACTATTGTTATGAAAACGGCTATATGGTCGGTGTGAGCGAAACGTCTTTCGGGCCAGAAAGAAATATGAGCCGCGCCATGTTTGTTACGATCCTCTACCGTTGTGCCGGGGAACCGGCTGTCCTCAGCTTGGAAGAAGGAGATGAAACGGAGATCGGGGGAATTCCTTCTTTCGGTGAAGAAGAGGGTGAAAGTGAGGATGTACGGGTCTTTCCCGATGTACCGACGGATACCTGGTATTCCGACGCCGTGAAATGGGGCGTGGAAAGCGGTATTGTGGCCGGTTATGAAGACGGCACGTTTCTTCCCGATAAAGATGTAAGCCGTCAGGAAATGGTCTCTCTCTTCTATCGCTATCTTGATAAAATGGGTTTGCTGCCCTCCGGCAGTTTGGATCAGCGTATTTTTGATTCTTTCCCGGATCGGTCATCGGTGGGGAACTGGGCAAAAACATCTGTTGTTTTTTGCACTTCCAAGGGACTGATATGCGGTTCCAACGGAAAACTTCTTCCAAATCATTCTTCTACCCGGGCTCAGGTCGCCAGTATGATCATGCGTCTCGATGATTTTCTTGCGGGAAAAATGGGAACGATCGTCTCTTCTTCCGGAGCTAACGGCATGGTTTCTCCTTTGGGAACTTTTTCACTTGTCCAAGGAGCATCGATCCTGTTTCATTTTTATCCCAACAGCGGCTATATTGTAGATAAGGCAACCTTAAACGGGAGCTCCAAAGGGAAAGTATCTTCGCTTTCCGCGACTGCCGGCAGTTCGACGCAGAAGGTTGTTGTAACTTTTAAATACCATCCCGGTAATCCTTACAGCGGCTATACTCAGCTTGTGAACAGAACCTATCCCCTTGCCAACGCATCCTCTTATGTGCCGCCCAATCTGACTACCGTTAAATATCCGGCTTCGGGCAGAACGGTGAAGATGCAGTCAGCCGCGGCGACGGCCTTAAACGATATGATCGCCGCCTGTCGGTCCGCCACAGGAAAGACGCTCTATGCTCAAAGCGGTTATCGCAGCTATTCCTATCAGACAACGCTCTACAATAATCAGATATCCAAGCAGGGCGGTAATAAATATAAAGCCGGAACGATCTCGGCGATTCCGGGCACAAGCGAACACCAGATGGGATTGGCGATTGACGTTTCTACCGACGGAAATCTGGGACAATCCTTCGGTAATACCGCTCAGGGGAAATGGCTTGCCGCGAATTGTTATAAATACGGTTATATCCTGCGTTATCCCGCGGGTAAGGAACGGATCACCGGCATCATTTACGAACCATGGCATTTTCGCTATGTCGGCAAAGA
>CACXDX010000161.1 GCA_902766525.1 uncultured Bacillota bacterium
AACCTGGTGCGTTTGAGCGATATCATGACGGAAATCGAAGGCCGTCTCGGTCCTCTCAAAACCGACGCCGCCAATGCCGAGCGTTTCCTCGGCTACAGCGAGGAAAAGGATCGGCTGGCCATCGGCATGCTGGGGGAAACGATTATCGACAGCAGGCAGCGGCTGGAAAGCGCCGCCGCCGCTTTGAGCGAAGCCGAGAGCGAAGAAGCCGATCTTAAAGCCGAGGTCATGGCCAAGGAAGCGCGCCTTGATGAAGAGCGCGCCGCTCTGACCATGAGCGATGAGGCTTTTCACCGAAGAGAACAGCAGTATCACAGCCTGAAGCTGGGCGTTGAGAAGAGCGAAGGCGAACTGAGAACGCTGGAAACAAGAATCCTCGGCCTCGGGGAAAAGCAGAATCTGCTCAGGGGCAGCGGTAAAAAGCAGAAACAGGATCTGGAAAAGGCCGCGTCCCGTCTGAGCGGCGAAGAAGAAGAGGCGGCGAAAGTAAAGGAACGCCTCGACGCACTGCGCGAGGAATTGCGGGCCATGGAAGACCGCCGCCGCGATGAGGCCGAAGATCTGCTCCGTGCCGAAGCGGAAATGGAAGAGCTGCGCAGCCGCGCCTTTGAACAGACCCGCAGCGGCGCCGAAAAGAAGAACAGAAAGATCGCCCTCGAGGAAAAACTCAGCGCCGCGGAAAAGCGCTTTGACGCCATCGCCGAGAAATTCGACCGTTACGATGAGGAAGAAGACGCTCTCGTCGAACGATTTGAAGAGCTCAGCGACCGCGTGGACGACATCTCCTTCGATCGCGGTAACGTCGAGGCGGAACAGCGCAAATGCAGAGAAGCCATGGACGCCGCCGCCGCCGGGATCGATCGGAAAAAAGAAGCGCTGATGGCCCTCAGGATGGAGGTCAACCGTTCCGAGGCCCACCTGAAGGTGCTGGAGGAAATGACGCTGAAGCGGGAAGGATTCTATCCCGGCGTCCGCGCCGTGCTGGAAAGAAAATCCTCATCGCAAAGGGGGATCTACGGCGTGATCGCCGAATTGATCCGCGTCGATAAAGAATATACCCTCGCCATCGAATCGGTGCTCGGCAGCGCTTTACAGAATATCGTTACCGCCAAGGGCGAAGACGCCGCCGCGGCCGTTGCCTATCTGAAGGAAAACCGCCGGGGCACAGCCACGTTTCTGCCTTTGGATCTCCTGCGCGTGCAGGAACGCAAAACGCTGCCGAAGGATATCCGTGAAAACAAGAATTATCTCGGCAACGCCGCCGACAAGGTCAGCTGCCCTCAGCGGGTGCGTGATGCCGTGGAATATCTCCTCGGCAATACGCTGCTCATCGCCGATCTTTCCGCCGCCGTGGCCATCAGCCGCCGCCATAAGGGACAATACCGTCTGGTCACGCCGGAAGGCGACGTGATCAACGCCGGCGGCAGTGTCACCGGGGGCAGCGGCGGCAAAAATAAAAACGTCTTTTTGAGCCGGCAAAACGAGATCGAAGAGCTCCGCCGCGGGCTCCTCGCCGCCGAAAAGAAGGAAAAAAAGCTCCTCGCCGAGATCGAAGAGGAAGAAGAAAAGATCGCCCGAACCGAAAGCAGCCTCGAATCGCTGATCCGCCGCGGCGACGCTTTCCGCGCCGAGATCACCTCTCTGGAAGGGGAGATCGGAACCATCCGGACCCATCGGGAGCTGATCGATAAGGAAAGAGAATCGCTGACGCTGGAGCGGGATGAATTGGAAGGCGATTGTCTGCGCCTGAAAGAAGATATCAAAGACGCGCTGAACCGGATCGAAGAGGCCGACAGAGAGGAAAAAACGCTGCTGGCGGAAATCGGCCGCCGGGAGGAAATGTTCAAAACCGCGAAGTCCTCGGAAGACAGGGGCCGCGACGAATACACGACGCTCCAGGTGTCCTTCGCCGAAACGAAGTCAGCTTACGACGCCGTCTGTCAGCGGATCGACCATGAGCGCGCCTTACTGAAGGAACTTGAGGAAGCCGCTCTCCGCAGCGGCGCCGAGCTGGAAGCGGCTCAAGAGGAAAGCGCCGCCGCCGAAGCGCGCCGGGCGGAACTGGAAGCCGCCGTCCTCGCCAAAAATAAAGAATTGCTGAATTTCGATGATTCCCTCGGCGATGAAAAGGCCAGAAGGGAAGAACGTCACGAAGCCATTGCCGCCGCCGAGAAAGAGCTCAAAGCGAGCCGGGATAAGGCCAACGCTGCCAGAGACCGCGTCTATCAGCTCTCTCTGCGTACGGAAAGACTGCGTCTGGAAACGGAACAATGCGAGGAACAGCTTCGGGAAGAATACCGGATGGTCCTCGCCGACGCCGTTCCCTATATCGACAGGGAAAAGACGAAGAAGGAAAAACGGGAACGGATCAAAACCCTGAAGGCGCAGATCGAAGCTTTGGGCCCCGTCAACGTCGGCGCCATCGAAGAATATGAAAGCGTTTCCCGGCGCTTTGACTTCCTGCGGGAACAGAAAGAAGATGTGCTCGAAGCGAAAGCTTCGCTGAAAAAAATCGTCGCCGATATGGATCGGATCATCGGGAAGCTGTTTATGGAGACCTTCCGCAGGATCAACGAGAGCTTTCAACAGACCTTCCCCGCCTTTTTCCGCGGCGGTCACGGCGAACTGAGGCTCACCGATGAGGAAGATCCTTTGACCTGCGGCGTGGAGATCGCCGTTCAGCCCCCGGGCAAGCGGCTGCAGCATTTGAGTCTGCTCTCCGGCGGGGAAAAATCCCTTTCCGGGATCGCGCTGCTCTTCGCGATTTTGAAGGTGAAACCGAGTCCCTTTTATGTGTTGGATGAAATCGACGCCGCGCTGGACGACGTCAATGTGAAGCGCTTTGCCGATTATCTGGTCCGCTACGGTGAAAACAGCCAGTTTATGGTCATTACCCACCGTCAGGGCACGATGGAAGCGGCAGCGACGATGTACGGCGTAACCATGGCCGAAGAGGGCGTTTCCAAAACGGTCTCGGTACGGCTGGATTAAAAAGGAGGATATCTATGGGTTTGTTCGATCGTTTGAAAAGCGGTCTCGGCAAGACCAGAGGCGGCTTCAGCGGCCGCATCGGCGGTCTTTTGACGGGACGCAGGATCGATGAAGATCTCTTTGACGAATTGGAAGAGGCACTGATCGAAGCCGATCTCGGCATCGGCACCTCGATGGATCTGATGGAAAGACTGAGAGAGCGGGTAACAACGGAAAAAATCAAAGACGGCGAACGTTTGAGAGAAGCGCTGGAAGAAGAGATCCGCGCGATCCTGGAACGGGGACAGCTGCCTTTGACTTTGACAAAAGGCACGCTCAAAGTCATTCTCGTCACCGGCGTCAACGGCGTCGGCAAGACGACGACCATCGGCAAGATGGCCGCGAAATATAAGGAAGAGGGTTATAAAGTCATCCTCTGCGCCGGCGATACCTTCCGCGCCGCCGCCGCCGAGCAGCTCTCCATGTGGGCCGAACGCGCCGGCGTCGATATCATTAAACACGGTGAGGGCGCCGATCCCGGCGCCGTCGTCTTCGACGGTATTCGCGCCGCCGTCAGCCGCAAGGCCGACGTTCTGCTCGTCGACACCGCCGGCAGACTGCAGAATAAGAACAATCTCATGGCGGAACTGAGGAAGATCAATAAGATCATCGACCGCGAACTTCCCGATCAGCCCAAGGAATCCCTGCTCGTTCTCGACGCCTCCACCGGCCAGAACGCCATCTCTCAGGCTCATTCCTTCGGTGAGATCGTGGATCTCAGCGGGATCATCCTGACGAAGATCGACGGCACCGCCAAAGGCGGCATCATCGTCGGCATCATCGACGAAATGAATTTGCCCGTCTACTATATCGGCGTCGGCGAAAATGTCGATGATCTCCAGGATTTTGACGCGGCGAACTTCGCCGCGGCCCTTTTCGATACGGAAGAAGAGACGAAGGAGGATTAATATGGGAAAAATCGCGATCATCGGCGGTACCGGCGTTTACGATCCGTCGATTCTCAACAACACCGAAGAAGTGCGTGTGGAAACACCTTACGGCACGGTTTGCGCCGTGGCCGGTGAATACAAAGGCAAAAGCGTGATCTTTATGAACCGCCACGGGGAGGGGCATTCGATCCCGCCCCATAAGATCAACTATCGCGCCAATATTTGGGCCCTGAAGGACCTCGGCGTCGACCGCATTTTGGCCACGGCGGCGGTGGGTTCCCTGAACGTGGCCATGGCGCCGCGGCATTTTGTCTTTCCCGATCAGTATATGGACTTTACCAAATCGAGAGAAGCGACCTTTTTCGACGGCGGTGAAGAAGGCGTGATCCATACCGATATGACCGAACCCTATTGCCCTCAGATGCGCGCCGCCATGAAAAAAGCCGCCGCCGCGCTCTCGCGGACATCTCACAACGGCGGTACCTACGTCTGCACCGAAGGCCCCCGTTTTGAAACGCCGGCGGAGATCAAAATGTACCGTCAGCTCGGCGGCGACCTCGTCGGCATGACAGCCTATCCCGAAGTCGCTCTCGCCAGAGAACTGGGCATCTGCTACGCTACGGTGGCGATGGTGACCAATTACGGCGCCGGCATCTCCGAAAATCATCTCACTCATGAAGAAGTGCTGGCAATGATGGATCGTTTTTCCGCCGATATTCGCCGCCTGCTGCTTTACACCATTGAGGAGCTGCCGGAAACGAGAGACTGCATCTGCGCCGTTACGCCGGGAAGTATGTGAGCTTATGAAGCATATCGAATGGAAGGATCATAAATTATACCTCCTCGATCAGCGGCTTTTGCCGGAGCAGACGGTGATCTGCGCCAATGAGAGCGTGGAGGACGTCTGTGATAAGATCCGCACCTTGGCGGTGCGGGGCGCCCCGGCCATCAGCATTGCCGCCGCTTACGGCATGGTCATTGCCGCGGAGCGGTACCGCTTTGGCGATTTTCGGGAATACATGGAAGAAAACCACCGTCTTCTCGCCGCCACCCGGCCCACGGCGGTGAACCTCTTCTGGGCCCTCGACGAGATGAAGCAAGTCTGGCAAAAGGCTTCCCCGGCAGAGGCGCCGGCGCTGCTTTTGGCCAAGGCCAAGGAAATCGAGGAAGATGACGTCCGCCGCTGTCTGCGCTTGTCGGAAAACGGCGCCGCGCTGCTGCCCGAGGGCGCGCGTATCCTCACGCACTGCAACGCCGGGGCTTTGGCCACCGGCGGTTACGGTACGGCTCTCGGCATCGTGCGCAAAGGCTATGAACGGGGAAAAGTCGCCATGGTCTACGCCGACGAGACGAGACCCCTGCTTCAGGGCGCCCGTCTGACCGCCTATGAACTGCGGGCGGATCATATCCCGGTGACGCTGATCACCGACAATATGGCCGCTCACCTGATGAAACAGGACAAGATCGATCTGGTGATCACCGGCGCCGACCGCATCGCCGCCAACGGCGACGCAGCCAATAAGATCGGCACCTACGGCGTGGCTGTCCTCGCCGCCTATCATCACATTCCCTTTTACGTGACGGCACCGCTTTCCACCTTTGATTTGACAATTCAAAGCGGAAGCGATATCATTATTGAAGAACGGGACGGAGAGGAAGTCCGCTCTTTTCAGGGCGTCGCCTCGGCGCCCCGGGACGTACCCGTGGAAAACCCCGCCTTCGACGTTACCCCTCATGAACTGATCAAAGCGCTGATCACCGAGGAAGGCGTCATCGAAGGCGATTTTGAAGAAGGTATCCGCCGCCAGTTCGCGCGGAAAGCGCGCTGATTTACCGTGGTTTTGAGGTCGCTATGGCATTACTGATCAAGGATATTTATTATCTGCCGATGACCGGCACGCCTCAACTGAAAAAAGGCTCCGTCCGCATCGAAGGACGCAGGATCGTCGCCGTGGGCGATATCGAACCCCGCTGGGGGGATGAGATCATCTACGGTCACGATAAATTGGCGCTGCCCGGTTTTGTCAACTGTCATTGCCACGGCGCCATGACGATGCTGCGCGGTTTCGGTGAGGGGATGCCCCTGTCGGAATGGCTCGGCCGCGTTCAGCCCGCCGAAGCCAAACTCAACGATGAGGACCTCTATTGGGCTTCGCTTCTGGCCCAGACGGAAATGATGAAAGCCGGTGTTACCTGCTATGCCGATATGTATTTCGGAGAGGAGAACGCCGTTTGGGCCATGGAGGACAGCGGCATCCGCGCCGTCCTCGGCAACGGTCTCGTCGACAACGACGGTCTCGGTGAAGCCCATCTGCGGGCCGCTTTGACCATGGTCGATTCCTGCCGCGACGATCTTCAGGGGAGGCTTTCCTTCGCTCTGGCGCCGCACGCCGTCTATTCCTGTTCCGAAGGATATCTGCGGGATATCGCCGCCGAAGCCGCCAAAAGAGACCTGCCGCTGCATCTGCATATTGCCGAAACCGAAGACGAACAGGAACGCTGCTTGCGGATGAAGGGCAAACGCGTCCTTGCTTATCTGCGGGATATCGGTGCGCTTGACCGTAAGGTCTTTGCCGCCCACATGATCCACCTCGATGAGGAGGAGATCGCCATCGCCGCTGCCAAGGATGTCCGCGTCGCTCACTGTCCTCAGAGCAATATGAAGCTGGCCTCGGGGGTTTTGCCCTACAGCGCTTTGAAAAAGAGCGGCGTTACGATCGGCCTCGGTACCGACGGCGCCGCCAGCAATAACGATCTCGATCTGCTGGAGGAAATGCGCAGCGCTTCGCTGCTGCAGAAAGTGACCTCCGGCGACGCGACACTGCTGCCGCCCGCCGAAGCGCTGGCCATGGCAACGCGGGAAGGCGCCAAAACGCTCTTCCTCGATGACCGGATCGGCACCATCGAACCGGGAAAATTGGCGGATATCACGATCCTTTCGCTTTGGCGTCCCCATTACTATCCCCGCAACGACGTCAACGATCTTGTGAGCCACGTCGTCTACGGCGGCAAAAACGGTGACGTCCACACCGTCATCATCAACGGCCGTGTCCGCGTCCGTGAGGGCCGCTGCGTCGATCTGGATGAAGGCAGGATCTATCACGAAGTGCAAAAGCGCGCCGCCAAATTCTGGGCGCGATAAAAAACCATCTTTAAGGAAAAGAAAAATACCCCGCATCAAAAGACGCGGGGTTTTCGTTTTTCGGCGGTATCGCGGCGGCGGAAAGCGCGCTGTGTTTGGCGAAAGAAACAGGCGGATCTTCCTTTACTGGTCCCGGGAGCGGGCATGTTCGCC
>CACXDX010000162.1 GCA_902766525.1 uncultured Bacillota bacterium
CGAACAGGGTCTCCGCTTCGCTATTCGTGAAGGCGGCAGAACCGTCGGCTCCGGGGTCGTCTCCTCGATCATCGAATAATTTGAATCCGTCAAATAAATATCCGGAAGGAGTGTTCTTTTGAACACTCCTTCTTCTTTAACTTTTCAAAAAAAGAACCCTTGCATTATTTTATTATTCAGTGTAAACTATAAAGTAGAATTTATATTTTACGAGGAACTTATGACACAGCAAGAAATCGAAGCCTTTTTGGAAACCGTGGCCCAGGGCAGTATTTCCGCGGCGGCGGAACGCTTTTACATCACGCAGCCGGCGCTGAGCCGCCGTATCAGTATATTGGAAGAGGAACTCGGCTACGTACTCTTCCACCGCCGCAAGGGCAGCCGCAATGTGGAACTGACCGAGGAAGGCAAAGCCTTTCTGCCCATCGCCCGCAAAACGCTGCGCCTCTGGCAGGAAGCGGCCGCCGTACCGTCGCTCATCAACAAGACCCTGCTCAACATCACCGCGGTGCCGAGTATCACCAGTTATGTGTTGTCCGGCGTGCTTCGCCGCTATCTCGACGAAAATCCCGAAGGCCGTGTCCGCGCCACCCATTGCCATACCTTTGAAGGTTACGGCTATGTGGAAAAGGGAACCGCCGATATCGCCCTCGTCACCCATAAACTCTATTCCGCCAACATCGAGACCATCCCCGCCTATCGCGAAAAAATGGTTTTCATCTCTTCGGAAAACGCCGCTTATCCCGAGGATCTGAGCGCAGCGGAACTCGATCCCGGGAAAGAACTGCGCGTTTCCTGGATGCCTGAATACGATGACTGGCACGACTCCGTCTTCCCGACGGGTTCACAATCTCTGGTCTATCTGGAGCAAATGTCCATGCTTGAAGATTTTCTCTCCGGCGATCACTGGGCCCTGATGCCCGCCAGCGCGGTCCAACGGATGAAAACCCTCGATGTGACTGTTCGTGAGATCAAAGACGGGCCGCCGGACCGGATCACTTACTACCTGACACGTGCCGAAGAAAAAGAGCATGAAGCCATCAACAGATTTCTTTTCTGTCTTCATGAAGAGATTTCCCAAATCGAAGGTGTCACTTCCTTCCTCAAATAAAGAAACGCTGTTTCGGAAAAAATCCGAAACAGCGATTTTTTATTTTTTTCTTTTCGCATAACGAAACAGATCCCGCAGATCATAGAAGAACAGCGCGACACTTCTGCGCCGTTTGCTGAAACGATACTCTCTCCGCTCCGATTTTTTGGGCGGAGCCTGCTTTTTCTTCTCTTTAAAGAACTGACCTCCGGCCTGTTTCCGATAGACCTCATCGAGAAGATCAAGCTCATCGTGGAGAGAGGTATCCCGCTCCATCTCCATTTTGGCGGCGACGGCATAGCGCAGCTTTTCATCGTTGATGCGCCCTTTGGCGCGGGAAACCGGATCATTCAGATCGAAAAGATACTCTCCGCTGTGGTCGTACCAATGATGCCATGTATCCATCACCTGCGCGAATTCCTCTTTTCCGTAGGAAACGACGGAATAGGCTTCCCTGTTTCGAACCATGGCTTTTTTCGTCAAGTTACCGGAACCAAGCACCAAAACACCGCCGTCTTCCTTTTCAAACCAGCTGAATTTCGGGTGAAAGGTGGAACCTTCGCCGTTATGGACGTAAGTCTTTACTTCCAAATGACCTTCGTATTTCTTTTTAAAGCGCTCCATCATATTGAGGGAAAATTCGTTGGTGATCTCATCCATCCCGATCACCAGCGTATAATGACCCTCGCTCAGGAAACGGCTGAAGTTCTTATCGGCGAAAAGATCTTTGATCCCTTCACCGGAAGCAAAGGCATAGGTTCCGCCGCCGCGCGTCGCGCCGACGCAGGCCTCGGATAAAAGATCCCTTAAAAAAACGCTGTCCCGATCGGTTGGATCCTGAATATAAAACAATGTCATAACCTCCGCAATGCTTTTTCGATCATTCTATCAAAAACAAGAAGTTTTATTCTCCGCCGCCACGGAGAAACGCATCAATGCCGTCAGCGATGCCCAAGGCGATTTTTTTCTGATATGCTTCCGTCGCCATCAAAGCGTCTTCCTCGGGATTTGACATATAGCCGACTTCAACGATGGTCGCCGGTACCGTACACCAGTTGATGCCGCTCATCGTATCCGTTTCCCAAACGCTTTCTTTCCCGCATCCCGTCACATCGGCAAGATGATCCAGTACCGCCACGGCAAGGTCGTGACTCCTCTCATAAAGATCCCCGTTGTAAGGATTGTTCGGTGTCTGACAGATCGTCATCGCGCCGCTTTGCGAAGGATTATCGGAACCGTTGGCGTGAATGCGGATAAAAACGTCGGCACCGGCTTCATTGGCCACCGCGGCCCGCTCGGCATTGCTGATATCAACGTCATGGCTTTCGCGCACCATAATAACGTCATAATTTCTTTTTTCCAATTCATCCCTCAGTTCAAAGGATATCGTCAATGTCAATTCATATTCATTGAGGCCGCTGACCGCGCCTGATGTGCCGCTCGTTACTTTCGCCTTTGTTTCCGTGGCGCCGGGACCGATCGGTTCCGGGGAAGGGTTGCCGTGCCTCTGATGGCCGGCGTCAATGACGATAAGACCATGCTCCGCTTCAGGCTCCGACGGCTCTTCCTCAACAGCGGGAACAGGACCATCCTTTTGGGAAGGATCCTTTTCCGCACAGCCGGTCAACAAACAAAAAGACATTATAAAAAGAATACAAAATAAAAGGATCGCTGCTTTTCTCATCGTTTTTCCCTTCAGGCAATCACAGACCCATTTTTTTGCGAACGAAAGCGGTCATCAGCTTTTCCCGCTCCGCATCGAGAAGAGACTGCCCCGATTCCGCCAAAATCGCTTTCACCTTTCTGTGAGCAGCTTCGACCACATCTTCGGCGCCGTCCTGTTCCCACTGATCGTAGGATCGCCAATCGGAAACCGTTGGCTGCCAACCGTCTCTGAAATGAAGCATCGTCGCTTCGGAGGTCAAAAAATCGCCGCAGGGATCGATCTTCATCATTTCCTCCATGGCCGCGGCCTCTTCATCGGTATCCATTCCTTTGAGCATATAGCGAACGCGACCGATCAGCTCATCATCAAGGATGATTTTCTCCGGTGAAACCGCCATCAGATTGCCGAGAGAGCCCATACTCTGACTCGTCATTTGCACACCGGCCAAAGCGGAAGTCAAAAAAGACTGCATCGTTTCCATACCGGCCTGATAATCGATACATTTGGAGCTGGTCACGCCGGTCTGGGCCCGGGCGGGCAGGTGATAAAAATCGCGAAACATTTGAATGGTTGCCATCAGCATCATGGCCGTATCCGGCGCGGCACACTCCCAGCTGGCATAGCGCAGATTCCCGTATGTCAAAGAAGCCGACATGACCACCGGCAGACCGGGTGTAATCAACTGAGCGTAAACCAAACCGGAGATCATTTCCGCCAGAGACTGGATCACCGTAGCAAAAAGACGCACCGGGGAAGTGATTCCCGACATCGGCGCCGAAACGATAATGATCGGCTGGCGGTGTTTTGCGTATACCCGAATACCTTCGCAGGCGAAATCCGAATAGAAAAAGGGAGAATTGGAACAGACCGCGTGAGTCGTCAGATAATGATCCCGCAGATAATCTTCTTTACCGTAAGCGATATTAAAAAGCTCGAGACAATCTTCCTTCTGCGCAACGGTGTCCAGCTCCATCGGACAGATGATGGGTTTATCGCTGTTTTTCATCGATTCAAACAAGCACTGCAGCCCTTTCGTTTCCGGGGGGATGTCGACAGGGCTCAAAGGCTGAAAGCCGGTGATATCGATGTTTTCACAGCTGTGATAAATACGCTGGATATTCCCGAAATCACGCAAAGTCGGTGTGCGCCGTCCGCTGCCGTGCTCAAAATAATAGACCTCGCCGCCGGCGGGATGTATACATAAATCTTCGCCGACTCGGACATTTTTGGCCGGGTCCATCGCTTCCAGCAAAAAGGAAGACGGACATTGTCTCAGTGCCGTTTCCACTAAATTCTTATCGAAAAAGACCGTATGATCGGATATTTTCGCGCCGTGACGCCGAAATGTTTCCACGGCGTCGTCACTTTGAAAGACGATTCCTTTTTCTTTGAGCAGGATCAATATTTTTTCATGAACCGCCGCCATATCCGTGTCGGATAATATTTTCAGCTGACCGGTAAGATTCATCTCCTGAGGCCCCCTCTCTTATTAATTGAAGTATAGTACGAAAAATGCGAAAAATCAAGAGACGGTGCGGAAATCCCAATCGTTATGCTTCTGACAAAAAACAGTCCCGCTCTGCGGGACTGCTTTTTGTTGACGTGCCGGGAGGGATTTACCCTAAAGGGCATAAACTTCGAATCCTTCCGAGCTTATTATGCCA
>CACXDX010000163.1 GCA_902766525.1 uncultured Bacillota bacterium
TATGGTGCGGCAAATGGGACTTGAACCCATACGCTCTCGCACACGCCCCTCAAACGTGCCTGTCTGCCTATTCCAGCACTGCCGCATCTTTTTCTATAGTTATTATATCATTCTCTTTTCAAAAAATCAATAGAATTTCTTCAAAAAGCGAAAAAAACTTTTTTCGGCCTGATACAAGGTCTTCTCCCTCGATCCCCTGTTATCGATGATCCGATCGGCAAAACGGCGTTTCTTATCAAAGGGCATCTGGCTGGCGATCATCTCCTCCGCCAATTTCCGGGTGATACCGTCACGTCTGATCAAACGATCGACCTGGCATTTCTTATCGACGCGCAACAGCCAGAGTTCGTCACACCAACATTGATACCCCCCTTCGATCAGTAAGGGCAAAACCAAAAGCTGGTGATCTTTTTCCGATTGCAGCAGGGCTTTCATAATTTCTCTTCGGATTATGGGATGAACGATCCTTTCCAGGCTTTCTTTGTTTTTCATATCGGAAAATACCTGCTCCCGTAAAGCGGTACGATCCAGATTGCCATCGGCAAGAATGTATTTCTCGCCGAAAACGCCGGCAATTTCTTTTAATATTTCACTGCCGGGCGCATACAGATCATGGGTGATCACGTCACCGTCAATGACGTCGACATCGAATTTCCGCATATGATCGGAAACAAGTGTTTTTCCGCTGGCAATACCGCCGGTCAAACCGATGACACCCATAGCTGATCACCTCTTTTGACATTTGGGACAAAACGATGTTGTTCTGCCCACGCATTTCGTTTCCGCAATCACCTCGCCGCAGACAAGACAAGGTTCTCCCGCTCGATGGTAAACGGCAAGATGCTCCTGATGGCTGCCGCTCTCTCCGTATACATCACGAAAGTCGCGAAATGTCGTACCGTGATCGGCAATGGCTTCCTCAAGCACTGTTTCGCAGGCTTTTTTCAGGCGCTTGATCTGACAATTCGTCAGTTCATCACAGGGACGAAGCGGATGAATACGGGCGCGAAACAGGATTTCATCGGCATAAATATTGCCGATACCCGCAATAAAACGCTGATCGAGAATGCGGGCCTTCACCGGGCAATGACGACCCCGAAGACCTTCTTTCACATAATTTAAGGTAAATTGACGATCCATCGGCTCATAACCGAGACACTCAAAACCGGCCTCGGTTTTGCCGCCCAGACCCATGGGACAAAAACGGCCGAAGCGACGCACATCACGATAGTAAAAACCGCCCTTTGCAAAATGAACGACAAGATGGCAGTGTTTATCATCCAAAAAATCATCATCGAAAGCGCAAAGCTGGCCGGTCATGCGGAGATGCAGTAAGATACGTTCTCCGTGACTCATGCAAAAAATCAGATATTTCCCTCTCCGCTCCATCCGCTCAACACTGTTGCCGAGAAGCATCGATTTGATTCCCTCGGCGTCAATGGCGTCAAAAATACTTTCATGACGAACCTCGACCCCGATAATTTCCTTTCCGCGCAAACGTTCTTCCACACCGCGGCGGACGGTTTCAACTTCAGGCAATTCCGGCATATCATATTCCTCAGATCTTTTCCATGTGATACCAATCACCGCCGATCTTCATATCGACGGTAAGCGGCACACGCAGCGTTACACTTTCTTCCATGATTTGACGCATCAAGGACCGTACAGCGTCCAACTCTTCTTTGGGCATATCAACGATGAGTTCATCGTGGACCTGAAGAATCAGCTTCGTCTTTAAACCTTTTTTCTTTAACGCATCGTTAAATCGTACCATCACCAATTTAATAATATCGGCGGCACTGCCCTGAAGCGGCGTATTCATCGCCGTTCGCTCGGCAAAGGAACGTAAATTAAAATTGCGGTTTTTAATATCGGGCAAATGGCGGCGGCGGCCCATCAGTGTTTCGGCATAGCCCTTTTCCCGGGCAAATTCTATGGTACCGTCAAGATAGTTCTTCACATTGGGATAACGGGCAAAATAATGATCAATATATTCCTGAGCCTGATTGCGGCTGACACCGAGATCATTACCGAGACTGAAACTGCTCATCCCGTAAATGATGCCGAAATTAACGGTCTTCGCGGCGCGACGCATATCGGATGTAACTTCCTCCAGGGGAACACCGAATATTTCTCCCGCGGTGCGGCGATGAACATCTTCTCTGTTTTTAAAGGAATCGATCAATACCGGATCTTCGCTGAAATGAGCCAGAAGACGCAGCTCGATCTGGGAATAATCCGCTGCCAACAAAAGATGCTCCTCATCGGCGGCGATAAAGGCTTTGCGTATCATGCGGCCTTCTTCCGTACGAATGGGAATGTTCTGCAAATTGGGATCGGCACAGGAAAGCCGGCCCGTCGTCGTTACCGTCTGCAGGAATTTCGGATGGATCCTGCCATCTTCCTCAGAAATCAAATCGGCCAAAACATCCGTATAAGTCGATTTCAATTTAGCGACCATACGATATTCCAGAATCTTTTCGACGATGGGATGACTTTGCCGAAGCTTTTCCAGAACATCGTTGCTTGTGGAATATCCGGTCCGCGTTTTCTTCCCTTTCGGCAGGGAAAGCTTCTCAAAAAGGATCCTCGACATCTGCTTCGGGGAATTGATATTAAAGGCTTCCCCGGCGAGATCGTTGATATCCGCGGCCAATGTTTCGATTTTTTTATTTAATTCCGCGGACATCTCGTCAAGAATCTTCCGATCGGCGCGAACGCCGTTATGCTCCATTTCCGCCAAAACGAAAACGAGAGGCATCTCAACATCAAAATAGAGATCCAAACCGTTTTTCTCTTTCAGACGATGCCGGAGTATTTCAGCCAATTCAGGCAAAAGAACCGCTTCGGCAAAGGAGGATTCTTCTTCAAAGAGAGCGGTATTGATTTTCAGATACATGGAAATCAACGTCGCGGGACGATATGATGATGTATTGGCTTCATCAAGATAGGCCGCGATCACAACGTCATCTTCCGCACCGGCGATATTCAGATCACGTGCAAGGCCGTAATGATAAATACTTTTCAAATCGGCGCATACTTTTTTGATCTTCGCATCGGTCAGCAAAGAAGCAATCGTCTCGTCGTCTTCACCCACAGACAAACTCAAAATATTTTTTTCCTTATCGGCAAGGTAAAAGCACTTGCCGTCAAAGATCAACCCCAGAGACGCGGTCGTATTTAAGTCTTCAAAAGAAGAAACACGAATCATCTCAAAGGGACGTTCCGCGGTGACATTTTCAAAGAGATTATCGGAGAACAGATCATTTTCGCCCCGTTCCTTCTCGAGTTCTTCAACATAACCGCGAAATTCCAAATCACGATAGAGCGAAAGCAGCTCATCATATTTTTTTTCTTCGGGGATCAATTCCCGCCACGAAAGCCCCAGCGGAACATTGGTTTCAATGGTCGCAAGTTTTTTGGAGAGGAACGCGCTTTCCTTATCCTTTTCCAATTTTTCGCGCATTTTATGTTTGGGAAGGTCCTCAATATGATCATAAAGATCTTCCAGTGTTTCATAGGTTGTCAACAGCTTCAATGCCGTTTTTTCGCCGATACCCTTAACGCCGGGATAATTATCGGAAGAATCACCCATCAATCCCTTCAAATCAATAAGGCGGATGGGGACAATACCGTAAGTCTCCACGAAATCGGCTTCCGTCATCTTTTTCAGATCCGTCAGCTGTTTTTTGCCGCTGACAACGGTAATCTTTTCATCCAATACCTGCAGCAAATCTTTATCTCCGGAGAAAATCACCGCTTCCAGGCCATCCTTTTGAGCCTTTTTTGCCAGCGTCCCCATGAGATCATCAGCCTCATATTCATCGGATTCCAAACAGCGAAGGCCGTTTAAGGAAAGCACCTCACGAATCAGAGGGAACTGCTCCGCAAGCTCCGGATCGGTGGGTTTGCGCTGCGCCTTATATTCCGGATAAAGACGGTGACGAAAAGTCTGCTTGCCTTTATCAAAGCAAACGGCAATATAGGAAGGGTCTTCCTGTTCCACGACTTTATGCAGCATTTTTAAAAAACCGAAAACGGCATTGGTATATCGTCCCGTCGTCGTCCGCAGCAGAGGCAGACCGTGATAGGCTCTGTGCAGGATATTATTTCCGTCAACAAGCAAAACTTTATCCATAACGCACCTCTATGCTTTTCTTGATGAACCTATTATACCATAAAAAAAGAAATCACCACAATTATAAAGAAAACATTTTTACTATAATACAAAAAACAAGAAAAAAGCCTGTCAAACAATATTGTCTAACAGGCTTTTTCTGTGGCAGGGGCACAACGACTCGAACGCTGAACCAATGGATTTGGAGTCCACTACTCTACCAATTGAGCTATACCCCTATATCGGAACGAAATCTATTATACCTTCTCAAAAAGAAAATGTCAATCTTTTTTTAGATCCTTTTCCGTCAAAACCTTGAAACCGTGAACTTTCAAAAGCGCCGCCGTAATACCGTCACCGGGAATTTTCTTCCCGCTGAAGCTGCCGTCATAAATCATCCCGCAGCCGCAGGAAGGGCTGTTGGCCTTCAAAAGACAAAGCTCCGGCTGATGTTCAAGAGCCATTCTCAGCGTTTTCTCCGCTCCCTTTTTAAACGCGGCGGTAACGTCACGACCTTCCCGATCGATAACGGCATCACCGACGATTTCCGCCGGCGGACGCGGGATCGGAAGTCCGCCCAAAACCTCGGGACAAACCGGAAGATACTCTTTCCCGCCCAGAAAAGATAAAACAAGTTCATCTCTGTTGTTACCGCCGCTGTATTTACAATTTTCACCGAGAAGACAGGCACTGACAAAAATCATTCTTCTCCCTCCCCCGGTATGGAAATCAGGCGATCCAAAGCGCGAAAAGCAAGCTCCACACTGTTTTCATTCATCAATTCCAAATCATTCAGGAGCTTCCGCATATCTTCCCGCGCCGTATTGCCGTCTGCCGTACAGGAACTTTTGAGCAAAGGCAAAGCGGCATTTTGAGCATGACGGCGGATCAATTCTTCCGGGACGGCCAGCATCGGACGAATCACCGTCACGTCTTTCTTATCCAGATAGGTTTTGGGCTTAAAGGTATCGGCCTTCCCCGCGTAAAAGAGATTGAGCAAAAAAGTTTCCACAAAATCCTCCCGGTTATGACCCAGGGCAACCTTATCGTAACCGTTTCGTTTTGCCAGATCGTTCAAGGCGCCGCGGCGCATCTTGGCACAAAGCGAGCAGGGATTTTTTTCTTTGCGGATATCAAAGACGACCGGCGCGATGTCCGTTTTTTCCACGAAGAACGGAATACCCATTTCCCCGCAAAAGGCTTCCACCTCAGCGTAATCGGCACCGAGACCGAGATCGACATAGCCGCCGGCAAGAGAATATTTAAAACGGGAGCTGCGCTGAAAAGCATGGAGCACCGTCAAGAGCGTCAAGCTGTCCTTCCCTCCGGAGACCCCCACCATAATCCCTTCTTCATTATCGATCAGATCATGTTTTTTTATAAACGAAATTGTTCTGGAATAAATTTCGCGAAAATATCGCATATTGCATTCCCCACCTTTTAGAGCTATTGTAATGATTCATGCTCCTTTTGTCAACCGTTCTCTTCAATCCTCATACCCCCTTTCGGCAAAGGCCTTCGCCAACTTCGTTACGGCATTTTTTTGGATTCGGGAAACATAAGAACGACTGATGCCGAGACGTTTGGCGATCACCCGCTGAGGTAATTCTTCCTCATCGCCGAGGCCGTAACGAAGGATCAAAATCTCCCTTTCCCGCGGGGAGAGCACTTCCGTCATGGTCTCATAAAGAAGGCGAATATTTTCATTCGTACCGACACGATCGCCGATATCAACACCGTCTTCTTCCAAAATATCGAAAAGGCTGACTTCATTCCCTTCCTTATCCTGACCGATCGGTTCGTAAAGAGAAACCTCCTGCCCGCTGTTTTTGCCGGCTCGGATGGCCATCAGAATCTCATTTTCGATACAGCGCGCGGCATAGGTGGCAAGGCGGACATTTCGGGAGGAGGAAAAAGAATCTACGGCTTTGATCAGACCGATGATGCCGATGGAAATCAAATCATCCTTTTCGATCGCGCACTGCTCATATTTTTTACAAATATGCGCGACGAGACGCAAATTGCGTTCAATAAGTATATTGCGGCTTTTCTTATCTCCCTTTTCCATCCTCTTAACATGTTCCCGTTCTTCACCTGCCGTCAATGGTTTGGGGAAAAACTGATTGCCTATATAACCGCAGAAACAATAAAATTTCAGCCGCCAAAAACGTCTGAGACCTTTGATAAAATGAAACAAAAAAACCATCTCCGCATGAAGGATTTCTTCAACATACGCAATATGCCGTCAAAAAAGAACGAAAAAACGCGAAGACTCCCCTCTCCTTTTTCTGTCTCCTTTACAAGAAAGAGAATCGGGATTATAATTTAGAAGGACAGACATTTCCAAAGGAGGCGATCAACATGGCGGGACGTACTTATCTATGCATCGATTTAAAATCATTTTACGCCTCGGTTGAGTGTGTTGATCGCGGCCTCGATCCGATGACGACCAACCTGATCGTCGCCGATCCCGAACGCAGCGAAGGCACCATCTGCCTCGCGGTCTCTCCGGCCATGAAAGCATTGGGCGTTTCCAATCGCTGCCGCGTTTTTGAGATACCGAAAAATATCTCTTACATCACGGCTCCGCCGAGAATGCAGCATTACATCGACTGTTCCGCTGATATTTACGGTATTTATCTCAATTATATCGCCGCTGAGGACATCCATGTTTATTCCATTGATGAAGTGTTTTTGGATGTCACCCATTATCTGAATCTCTATAAAAAAACAGCCAAAGAAATGGCCGTTCTGCTCATGGGTGAGATCGAAGAAAAAATCGGCGTCCGTGCCACCTGCGGCATCGGCACCAATCTCTATCTCGCTAAAATCGCCTTAGACATTATTGCCAAAAAAGCGCCTGATTTCATCGGCATACTCGATGAAGAATCCTATAAGGAAAAGCTCTGGCAGCACACACCGCTGACGGATTTTTGGAGAATCGGACGCGGCACGGCA
>CACXDX010000164.1 GCA_902766525.1 uncultured Bacillota bacterium
ACTTCTTTTCGTATGATCCTCATCCGAAAAAGCGATCCGACAGCAGCTGCCGGATCATTTTTCTCATTCAACTTTATAAATACGATCTTCCGTTACGATATATTCCATGGGATAATCGTAATCTTCCGGTTTTAAAGAATCACTGATCTGAAATTCGTAGCATACGGCAATTTTTTTACATTGTGCGGAAGTCCCGGGAAGGTAGCGATCGTAATATCCGCCGCCAAAGCCGAGCCGATTGCCGTGAAGATCAAAACCGACGCCGGGAACGATAACGGCGGAAAGCTCCGTCGGCTCAATGAACTTCCGGGCCTCTTTTTTCGGCGCGCGGATCCCGAAGGCGCCGATCTCCGTATCCGCCTTCAAATCGCGCAAACGCGAAGCTTTCATGATCCCCTGCCCAAAACAATAGGGAATATAAACCTCAGCCCCTTTTTCCAGCAAATAAGAGATAAAACCGTCGATTCCGCACTCATTGCCGAAAGCCAGGTAAACCATGATTTTTTTCCCGAGATCCATGGTTTTGAGATTTTCGGTGATCGCATCACTTTTCATTTTAACTTCACTCGGATCCATGTCGTCTCTGCGTTTCAGAATCCTTTTCCGGCAAGCGTTCTTGTCCATTTTTCTTTTTTCCTTTCGATTTCATGATTATGCCAAAGAAGAATAATCATACAATTAATATACTGTCTTCAGCAGGAACTATTAAAACAGCAGTATGATTTTGGGTTTTTCTCGCAAAAATGTCTCTAACAGGAGTTTCGAAATTTGTCGAAAAAAGTTATCCACATTTTGACTGAAAATGAAAAAATAATTTGGGAGTAAAACGGGAGTTATCAAAAAAATTATGCACATTATCCACATTCAAGCAATTTGATTATCCAATGAATAATATGCATTTTTTGAGAAAAATGGGATATTTATTCATTTTGAAGTGGCATATTCGCTGTGGCATTCAGGGAAATGCTGTTAAAATCTTTTTTCAAATATTTGTAATATGCGACACTTCCGATCATTGCCGCATTATCGGTACAAAGGATCTTGGGCGGAGCGTGAAAACGGATCCCTTCTGCTTCGGCATGCTCCGCCATCATCGATTTCAATCTTCCGTTGGCGGCAACTCCACCGGAGAGGATCAGCTGCTTAACGCCCCTTTCCTTACAGGCCCGAATCGTTTTTTTACTTAAAACTTCAAAGAGAGCCTGCTGAAACGAAGCGGCGACATCCGCCTTATTGACTTCCTCATTTTTCATCGCGGCACGGTTCAGATAATTGAGAACATGAGATTTCAAACCGCTGAAGCTGAAGTCATAGCTATCCGGACCGAGCCATGCTCTGGGAAAATCGATGGCTTCGGGATCTCCCCCTTCGGCAAGGCGTTCCAAAGCCGCACCGCCGGGATAAGGCAATCCCAAAGAGCGGGCGATTTTATCGAGGACCTCACCCGCGGCGTCATCTCTCGTCTCACCCATAACTTCAAATCTCAAATGTTCAGGCATATAGACAATACTGCTGTGCCCGCCGGAAGCGATCAGAGCGCAAAGCGGCGGTTCCATATCCTGGGCAGACATTACTCCGCCGTAAAGATGACCCGAAAGATGATGAACGCCGATAAGCGGGATTTCCAGCGTTTCCGCAACGGCTTTCGCGTAGGATAATCCCACCAAAAGCGAACCGATCAACCCCGGTCCTTTCGTCACGGCAACGGCATCAAGTGATGAAGGAGCCAAACCCGATTCTTCCAAAGCAAGCTTTACCACAGAAGAAATTTTTCGCAAATGTTCTCTGGAAGCAATCTCGGGAACGACACCGCCGTAAGCCTTGTGAGTCGCGATTTGAGTATATATGATATTGGAACGAATTTTTCTGCCGTCGTCAACAACGGCGGCGGAAGTTTCGTCACAGCTGGATTCTATGGCCAAAATATGTACGCTCATCTGTTATCTCCAGGGTTTTTCCTTATCGGGATCGGGGAAACGAAGCCACATGATCAAGGCATCTTCTCCGTTATCTTCATAGTATTTTTTCCGCAGACCTTCCCGCTGAAAGCCGTGACTTTCATAGAGATGAATCGCCGTTTCGTTGCTGGGCCGCACCTCCAGCGTAATGCCGCGAACACCATACAAACCGGCTACGGCGATGATATGCTCCAGCATCGCTCTCCCCTGCCCTGTATGACGGTGATCGGCGTGAACGGCGATATTGGTAATATGGCATTCATTGTCCACCAACCAAAAACCGCCGTAAGCCGTAACTTTACCTCCGCTGCGGATCACCCAATAATGACCGTAACCGTTGGTCATTTCATCATGAAAGATTTTTTTCGACCAGGGTCTCGGGAAACAGGTTTTATCCAACTCCACCAATTCGGGGATATCCTTTAAATTCATGGCGTCGATCACGTAATCCGTAAACTTTGCTTTCGCATCAACGCCGCGCAGATAAACGGGGGAAGGATCACGCGTATAACACGATGACGGCGCGGCAGCGGTCAATCGCAGCAACGCTTCGCCGCAAATACCGTTTTTTTGTTCATCACCAAAGCTGCAGCGGGATCCGTAGCAGGATTCGATTTTATCGCGCCAACCGGCAACGGCGTCACCGAAAAAAAGAACCGGCTCCGTCTCCGGCAGTTTTTCCATTAACTCCCGCAAAGGAGAAATCGCCGTTTCTCTCATAAGCTTTTCGATTTTGCCGCCGTGATTACGAAAAACACCGGCATAGACCTGACTTTTTCTCGCGTCTAAAATCGGGACGAAAAGTCCCTCGTAATCACGATAATTTTCCGCCAAAACATCAATGGAGCAAAGAGGCACGACCGGAACACCGAGCAAATCGGCAAAACCTTTTGCCGTCGCGATCCCGATACGCAGACCCGTAAAGGAGCCGGGGCCGACGGTTACGCCGATCAATTCGATATCTTTCATGCAAAGACCGGTTTTTTCCAATAAACCGTGGATCATCGGCATCAAATAAGGGGCATGATTGCGGTTATCCGCCCGAAAATCCTCGGCAAGTAAAGTATCTCCGTCACCGATAACGGCTGCCATCGTTTTTGAACTGCAATCAAAGGCAAGAATCTTCATGATTTCTCCATTCCTTCAAGATCCGCTCTTCCTCACTGCCGTCCCGAGCCGTAAAGGTCAAACGTCGTTGTTCTTCATTCTCCGCAATCTTATCGATTTTTATATCGATATGCCCATAGGGGAAGCCCTCCCTTATCACGTTCGCCCATTCGATCAGAACAACCCCGTCGTTCTCCAAATACTCATCAAAACCGAGATCGAAAAAATCATCAATCCCGCTGAGATTGTAGGCGTCAAAATGATAAAAAGGAAGCCTTCCTTCATAAATACAAAGCAGAGTATAACTCGGGCTTTTAATATTCTCAACGATTCCCAGTCCTTTTCCGACGCCTTTCGCAAAAACCGTTTTGCCGGCTGCGAGATCTCCGTCGAGGAAAAGATTACTTCCGGGAGTCAACATTTTTCCGAAAGATTCCGCCAGAGAATAAGTCTCCGCCTCACTGTTCGTCATTAAAGATATCTTCATAAATGCCGTCTTTCATTTCATCAAAAACACGTTTGATCTCTTGGAAATCCTGCCAAACGGGAATCTTTTTCTGAGGATCCCGAAGCAGCGCCGCCGGATGAAAAGTAGGCATGACCAGGAAATTTCCCATTTTCACCCATTTCCCGCGCGCTTTGGTAATGGCCAGCTTCGGATCGATGATGGCCTTTGCCGCCGAAGCGCCGAGCAGAACCAGGATCTTCGGCTGAATCGAAGCGATCTGATGACGAAGAAAAGGCATGCAGGCCTGAACTTCTTCGGGAGCCGGAACCCGATTCCCGGGCGGGCGACATTTCACGATATTACAAATATAATAATCATCATCCTTGAATCCTGCGGCATCAATGATTTTATCCAACAGTTGTCCCGCTTTGCCCACAAAAGGCGCGCCCTGAAGGTCTTCCTGTTCGCCGGGCCCCTCACCGATAAAGACGAGATCGGATTCTTCGCTGCCCCGGCCGAATACCAGATTATTTCTGGTTTTTCCCAGCGGACAGTTTTCACAGGTCTGAAGCTTTTCTTCCAATTTGATCAGGTGTTGCCTGCGATGAGTAATCATCGAAAGTTCCCTCCTCAAAAGAGCAATCAGTCGTCATCTTCAAAATAGTAATATTTCGGCACCCTCTTCAATGAAGTCAGAAGTTCATAGGTAATGGTTCCGGCTTTTGCAGCCGCTTCTTCCAACGGAATACGCACATCACCGTTGCCGCCGTAAAGGATCACTTCGTCACCGACAGCTGCTTCGGGCACATCGGAAACATCGATCATGCACTGATCCATACAGATGTTGCCGACCTGAGGCACACGCCGTCCCCTGACGATCATATCCGCTTTGCCGCTTAAGGAACGGAAATAACCGTCGGCATAACCTACGGGGATCGTCGCGATTTGACGTGTTTCCGAGGTCACATAATTTCCCATATAACTGATTTCCGAGCCCTTCGGTGCATCGTGTATGCGAACAATAGCGCTTTTCAGCGTTAAAACCTCTTTCAGCTCATTGCTCCTTCCCGAACCGCTGCCGAAGCCGTGGAGCAAAATGCCGGGACGAACCATATCAAAATAGGCTTCGGGATAATCGAGAATCGCGTTGCTGTTGGCCAAATGACGGATAGGCAGATCAACTCCGGCAGCGATAAGATCATCCGTGAAAGAACGAAAGAGATCGATTTGAGCCATGGTGAATTCACGGCTTTTATCGGTCTGGGAAAGGTGAGAAAAAATCCCTTCCAATTCAATATGAGGCATCTCGGAAATAACTTTGATTTCTCCCTTCGACCGTTCCTCCGGTAAAAAACCGATCCGATGCATACCTGTGTCAACGGCAATATGGACAATCGCTTTCTTTTTCATTTGTCCGGCAAGATAATCAATGAGACATGCGGTGGAAAAACAGAAGACCGTTACGGTAAGATCATATTGGATCGCCTTGATAAGATCTTTTTCGGGGATCGCGCCGAGAACGAGAATCGGCAAATCGATTCCCTTTTTTCTGAGTTCGATGCCTTCTTCCACAACGGCAACGGCAAGATAATCAACGCCTTCCTCTTCCATGATGCGAGCCATAATGACAGCGCCCATGCCGTAACCGTTGGCTTTCACCGCCGGGCAGATCCTGCGTTCGTCTCCGACAAGTTCCCGCACAATGCGAACGTTATGACGCAGAGCCTCCGTATCATATTCCGCACGATTATAAGACATTTTTATTCGGCTCCTTTGAGTTTTTCTTCATAATCCGCCAAAACCGCAGGCAAATAATCAACGATATCCGCGGCGGTCAGACCCATCTCCCCGGTATCGTGAACGGCGATATCACCGGCAAGACCGTGAAAATAGACGCCGAGAGCGGCGGCGGACAAGGCATCCAGGCCCTGACCGAGCAAAGCGCCGATGATACCGGAGAGCACATCGCCCATACCGCCGGTAGCCATACCCGCGTTTCCGGTACAATTCACCAAAAGTCTGCCGTCGGGCGCGGCAATCATGGTGCGGCTTCCCTTTAAAACAACTACGGCATCAAATCGTTTTGCCGCTTCCGAGGCGGCGTCCATCCGATTTTCCTGAACTTCCCGAATGGATCTGCCGAGAATACGCGACATTTCGCCGGGGTGAGGAGTGAGAATCAGCGGATGATGATTGTTTCTTCCTTCCATTTCACCCAAAGCAATCAGCGCATCCGCATCCAGAACGAGAGGACAGTTGATATCCTCAACAATGCGTTTGACCAATGCAATACTTTCCTGTGTGCGGGACAAGCCCATTCCCAAAACAAGAATTTTATTCCCGGTCTGATGCAAAATCGGCTCCGCGGCCGAAAGGCCGAGAGAACCGTCTTCCTGCTCAGGCAGACAACAGGTCATGGCTTCAAGATTATGAGCCCGGACCACATCATGGAGGCTTTCCGGCATCAAATACGTAACCAAACCGGCACCGGCTTTCAAGGCGCCTTTACCGGCTAAAATAACGGAACCGGCCATATTCGGCGACCCGCCGGCAACAAGGATATGACCGTAAATACCTTTATGAGAATCAGCTTTACGGGGACGCATTTTGGTCAGCGCCCAAGCCTCATCGATCAAAATATTTCCTTCTTCTTTCTCCTCTGTTATTTCGGGCGGAAAAGAAATATCGGCGATATGCAGACGACCGTTAAATTCCCCGCCCGGTGCGAGAATATTACCGAATTTGGGAAGAGCGAAAGTGACGGTATCTTCGGCGGAAACAACGGTAGTTCCGACTTCGCCGTTGTCAGCGTCGACACCGGAGGGAATATCAAGCGAAAAGACGCGAACGTCAACTTCATTGATGATATCTATTACATCTTTGGCCAGACCTTTCAATTCTCCCTTAAAGCCGGAACCGAAAATCGCGTCAACGATCAGATGTGAAGTCATCAACTTCAGACGAAACAGAGCAAGATCGCGGACTTCATTCAAAAAAGTGGCGCGGATCCCGATGGCTTCGGCAATATCCCAGTTTTTTCTCGCGGCCGGAGAAAATTCCTCGGCAGCGGCAAGGCAAAAGATCTCGACCCGAAATCCTTTATTAAAAAGATGGCGCGCCATGACCAATCCGTCACCGCCGTTATTGCCCTTACCGCAAATGACGGCAATTCTTATTTTCTCCGTTTCACCCTGAAAAAAGGACGCGGCCAGATCCGCACTGCGCAGCCCGGCATTTTCCATCAATACCAGAGTATCGAGACCATACTTTTCCATCGCATCCCGATCCATTTCCCGGGATTCTTCTCCGTTGATCAAACGCATAGCTTCATTCCTTTCTCTTATTTTGCAATATCCGGTTAAACGACATTTTATTCCC
Source organism: uncultured Bacillota bacterium (assembly GCA_902766525.1). Lineage (GTDB taxonomy): Bacteria > Bacillota > Dehalobacteriia > UBA7702 > UBA7702 > UBA7702. The sequence goes on from CACXDX010000164.1 coordinate 6,892, forward strand.
TGATTTCTCCGATGGCAAAAGCCACGGCATATGTTTTGCAATGACTCAGGGAAACATCCAGTTTTTCAATAGACAAATCCTGTCTCTTTTTCTCGGCGCTGCCGGTCAATTCGTAAAAAGGGCGTCCCCCTTCATCACTGAGAATACTGATTTCACAGAGGGGAACACTTTCACCGAAGACCTTGATCAAAGCCTCTTTGGCACAAAAACGCGCAGCCAGACTTTGAACATGATGATGAACGGGAGAAAAAAGTTCCCGCTCTTTTTCGGAAAAAATCCGCTTTAAAAACATGGGATTATCCAAGTTTTTCTTTACACGATCGATTTCGATGATATCTGTTCCCACGCGAATCATACAAAAAACCTCGTAAATATACTTTACATCTTTCTTATTTTACAATATAATTGAAATAATAGCAAATGGAGTTGAAAAAAATGAAAAAACGATGCGTGATTTCCATATTATTCATATGCTTCTGCTTTTGTCTCTGCGGCTGTAATGATGCGGATGAAATCGATTATTCATCTCAGCTGAGACTCAATATCAATCACATTGACGAAAGCGACGAAACCAAGGAAATCCATATCTCCTATCCCGTTTTCGGCGGCTTCGATGACAAAGAAGCGGTTACGATCATCAACACGTCCATCTCCAATTATGTCAATTCCGAATATGAAGAATTTCACACCGCCCTCGTCTCTCCCGATGAAGGTATCCTCGCCAACGGTGAAAAGGACGCGGATAAATCCGATGAGGAAAATGACGACGAGGAAGACAGCTATGCCGAAGACACTGACAATGAAGACAGCAGCAACGAAGACAGCAGCGACGAAGACAGCTATAGCGAAGACAGCGACAGTGAAGTCGGCGAAGACGGCGACAGCAGCGAAGAAAATATTGACACGGACAATACCGATAAAGGAGAAATCACCGCAGATGATCGCATCTCCCTTATCATGAATTTCCGTATCACTTACAATAAAAACAATTATCTCGGCGTCATTCAAACGTACGATAAAAATCTCGGAGACGATATGACATTTTCGGGCCGACGCAGTTTCTTTTTCAGTCTGGAAAATGCCACTTACCTCACGCTCGGAGAAATCTTTGATTTTGACAGCGGCTTTTCCGATTATGTCAACAAAAAAATCCGCGAGGAATTGGAAGAAAGCGCCTATACCATCTACGACAATGACAGCGGATTCATCGGTGTTTCCAAAAACAACAATTTTTACATTGACAGTAAGCACCTGTACATTTATTACGATGCCATGGAAATCAGCCCCGATAAGGACGTGATTCCCACCTTCGTTTTCTCATCATCCGAAGTAAAAGATTATCTGAGCGAGAATTTTCAAAACATCTTCTGATCTTCATCAAGTTCGGCGATGAGCCGCGGACAAAATGAAATATAGTCCGCGCTGGTCAGATAAAATGATATGCCATGCTTTTCTCCTTCAACGGCGATAGCATGGCTTTTATCATGGAGGTGTCCATACACCGCTTTTTTGACATGATAATCCCGAAAAAGATCGATAACCTCATTTCTTTCGCCTTTTTCGCCGATAGGCATAAAATGTGTCATGGCAATGACCGGTTTTCCCATTGCGGCTTTGAGCGAAAGTTCCATGCGGATCAGTTCACGCCGATAAATCGGCTCATCATCCTTTTTAAAATCGGAAGAAGAAGGCAGAAGCCAGAGCCGGCTGCCGCAAACGGCCAGATCAGGAAGGATCACGGCATCGTTTTGGATCACTTCTATACCGTCGGGAAGCATTTTTCGGATCTTACCGACACTGTGCCACCACAAATCATGATTTCCCTTGATCATGATTTTTCGTCCCGGCAGATGAGAGATAAAATCCAAATCGTAGCGGGCTTCTTCCGGCTTCATGGCCCAGGAGATATCTCCGGCGATCAATACAACATCCCCGGAAGAAACGGTTTTTTTCCAGGCATCTTCTATGCGCAGCATATGATTATTCCACTGCGTACCGAAAACAGACATCGGTTTTCCCTCTGCCGGAGTTTCCTTTCTTTCGGGATCAAAGGGAGAGGTAAGGGAAAGATGCAGATCGGATATGGCAAATATTTTCATAAAATCCCTCCCCTGCAAAGCAAATAAATCAGAATAACATGAATCAAAAGAAACAACGGCAGCAATATCCGAAAGGATAAATGTTTCGTTTTATGACGGAAAAGAAACATCCCGGCAAGACCGCCGCACGCTCCCCCGATCAAAGTCACAAAAAACAATGTTCTTTCGGGGATACGCCGGCGTCCCGCAATCGCCCGCCGTTTATCAATCAGCATCAGCAAAAAAGCGATAATATTAATTATAATAACGTAAAAAAACAAAAAATCCATGATTATTCCGTCATTCCCGTTTGCGCGTCAAAACAAAGGGGCTTTTTTCTTTTATTTTTCCGTTTTACAAAGCCGAAAAAGGGAGAAACCTTTATATTTATAAAAAAAGGTATATTCCGCTCCTTTTTAACGCATATTACGTTCAAAAGGAGGTTCACTATGAATATATTGAATAAGATCTTTCTCGCTTTACTCATCATCGGCGGCATCAACTGGGGGCTTGTCGGCCTTTTTCAGCTGGATCTCGTCGCCTCGATCTTCGGCGGCATGGGTACGATCTTAAGCCGCGTCGTTTACACCATAGTCGGGATTTCCGCTCTTTACTGCATCACCATGCTCTTCTACGATACCAACGATCATGAGCTGGCTCAGGAAACCCACTAACAAAAAACTCCGTAAGGAAAAAAGAAGCCGAAACTCTAAACCCGTTTCGGCTTCTTTTTCTGTTGAAGAAATCAAGCAAGAATGACGGCAACATCACCGTTTTTAACCAAAGCGGCGTTGGCTTCGTCGGTATCGATATGGAAATCGAGCTTCATTTTATCACCGACACGGGCAATAACATCGGCAAAGACAACGGTTTTCTGACCTCTTACCGCAACGGTGAGCATCTGTTTATCCTTGATACCCATAGCGGCAGCTTCATCGGTATGAAAATGGATGTGGAGATGGGCAACGATAACACCCTTATCCAGTTCAACTTCACCCTTGGGGCCGATCAGCTTGCAGCCTTCGGTACCTTCCAGTTTACCGGATTCTCTGAGCAGCGCATTGACGCCGATGGAGCGGGCATCGGTCTGAGCCAATTCGATTTGAGTTTCGGGACGAACGGGACCTAAGATACGGACACCTTTGATCGTTCCTTTGGGCCCGACAACATCGACTTTTTCTTCACAGGCAAATTGACCGGGCTGGCTCAGATCCTTTTTATTGGTCAGTTCATAACCGGCACCGAAAAGGGTTTCCAGATCTTCCTGGCAAACATGAACGTGTTTGTTGGAAATACCGATAGGAACCTGCTGACCTTTGAAATCATCAAAATTCAATTCTCTGAGATTCGCAACATCTACCATTTTTTATAGACTCCTTTCATAAGTCGGATCAAATAACTATGTCTATTTTATCAAAGTACACAAAAAATAACAAGTATTCCCTTTCACTTTCTTTCCGTTTTTTCGGAAGCAAACAAAATGACTTACATTTTTGATAAAAACTACTCTTCTATACTTCACGGCATTTTATATTGCTGTGCATATTCGTTTTTCATTTCCAAATAATCTTCCGTCTTGTGGGAATGACTTAACTCCTCGTGGGTATGCATGGTATTCGCCAGCGCGTCAATGATGCAAAGCGAGACAGCCGTTCCATGTGATGCGATGTGGTTCAGATCATTCAAAAGGTCTGAAATAACGATCCCCGCCTGAAT
>CACXDX010000165.1 GCA_902766525.1 uncultured Bacillota bacterium
AGCCCATAATTGCGACTTTTGTTTTCATGTTTACCTCCGGTTCTTTTATTTTCTGTATTTGTACTTGTACTTTCCCGACTCTTGGGAAGTAGAAAACTTGTCTTTTATTATAAAATAATATGTATTATTTTTCAATAAAAAAATACTATTTTCTTTTACCGGCACTTTAGTATCCGCTTTCCGCGTAATCTTTTTTTATCCTTGATAAATGTCTGTCATTATTTCATTTTCGCGAGGATTCGGCTCTTTTCGATATATGCCTTCAGATCTTCATCACTTGTAACGCCGTCAAGAATCAACGTATACCAGCTTTTCTTATTCATATGCCATCCCGGGAAATGATTTTCCAAAGCGAGCAGCGCATCTTTTTCTTCCGGTTTCATGCGCAGATCGATGATCTCCGAAACCTCTTCTCCGTCAAGACCGAGTTTTTTCTCCTCCACCGTCATGAGCACGGCATACCATTTTTGATTGTCCTTTCTGCGCAAAACGGAAGCAGTGGGAAATTTAGGCCAGAGAAATTCAAGTTCATCACCGTAGTTTGTTTTGACATATTCCGTTACAACGGCAATCTGACGGCTCTGATAGACCGCATTCTCACAGCACTCATCCGCAACATCTCTGAGGACCTCCTCAATCAAAGACCGCACTTCACCGACGAACGCGCCGGAAGAATCCGTTTTATAAAGAACATAGGGCTCTCCGCTCTCCGTCTCAATAAGATCGGTATCAACACCTTCTGTTGTTATGCGAAGGAACAGGCGAAAACCTCCGTTCATGACTGCTGTATCATATGAAAATACGCCGTTTTTTTCTTCGAATCCGTAAGTAATCAGTTTTTCCGGCACAATTTTTTTTCGGCAGAAGATATCTTCAAACATTTCTCTTTCCTTCTTTAATCATACTGTTTATCATTGTATATGCTATAGGAAATGCTGTCAACAAAAATACTCTCCGTACTTCGGAGAGTATTTTTAAAATCCATGCCTTTCCCTCACTCTTCATAGCGGGAAAGGTCAAAACCTTTTTGCAGTGCCATTTTGATCAGTTCTTCATCGTCAGCGCGTTCGATATCAAAAGACTCAAAAAGAGCTCCGCCGAATCCCGCACCGAAGCAGGCGCCGAAACAATCCTGCCTTAAATCTTCCCTTAATTTTTCAATATCAATGATCATTGCTTCTCTCTCCCGCATAATCCGTTTATACATTTTTTAATAAGCATTTTGTCACATTTTCATTTTTCATACAATGCTTGAACTTGATTCATCTTAATTCTTTTTTAAAATTACTCGGAGAGGCAAAGTCATTGCTTTGCCTCTCTTCAAAATAGCTTTTTTAAAATGTTACGAATTCATATTCCTGTAAAGGAACGTCACAACCTGACCTCTCGTGCAGGGAGCGGAAGGAGAGAATTTCCCATTACCGGTCCCGCCGGTAATATTGTTTTCCACGGCCCAGAGCACGGCCTTGTAGTAATAATCCCCGGCTTTCACATCATTAAAGGGATTCTTCGACTGCTTCGGTTCCGGTTTCCCCGCCGCTCTCCACAGGAAAGTCACAACCTGACCTCTTGTACAGGGTGCATCCGGAGAGAACGTATTGACCGATGTTCCGGAGGTCACACCGTTTTCCACTGCCCACAGCACAGCTTTATAGTAATAGCTGCCTGCTTTTACATCTTTGAAGGGATTTTTTGTTGTTTTCGGTTCCGGGGATTTCTCCGCTCGCCAGAGGAAGGTCACCACCTGACCTCTCGTGCAGGTGTCATCCGGTGAGAAAGTATTCGCCGAAGTACCTTCGGTAACACCGGTTTCCACCGCCCAAAGAACGGGATCATAGAAATACTGTTTCTCGGGAACATCCTCAAAAGGATTCCCTTTGGCGGAAAGGATCTCCTTCTTGGTATGACTCGGATCGTTCTTACAGGTATAGAGAATTTCGCCCTCCTGCAAGATTGTTGCTTCTTTTGTAACGATACCTTCGTCCCAGTCATGACCGAGGGCCTTGATCGTTTTCATTTCACGGCTTATTTCCGTATCGCAGACCGAGCAATAGATAACCTCATCATAGCTGCCGGCTTTTTCACAGGAAGCATTTATGACATTTTCCTTTACAGCATCACCGGGCGTATGACCAAGCGCATCAATTTCGCGGATCTCCTCTTCATCACAGCGGCTGCAGATGCGTCTTTCTTCACCTTTTGCCGTACAGGTCGGTTCCGTGGTCATCGTCCAATCCCCGAAATCATGACCAAGGGGTTTGCTTTCATCAGCTTTGTAGCTATCGCCGCAGCGCGAGCAGGTATAAATAGTATAGCCGCCTTCCGTACAGGTCGGCGCTGTCAGATCAGACTCATATTCATGGCCGAGAGCGGCGGTTTCATCAGCTTTGTAACTTTCACCGCAGCGTGAGCAGGTATAGGTGGTATAGCCGCCTTCCGTACAGGTCGGTGTCGTCACCGTTGATTCGTATTCATGGCCGAGAGCGCTGACAGACACTTCTTTTGTGTCACTGTAGGAATTGCCTTTAAAAGTAACGCTTGCGGAATATGTGTTTTTCCCGGCAGCTTCACATGTCGGCGCAACCGTGGAAATTTCAAGTTCCGTATCGGTTTCACTAAAGCTGAATTCAGCCTGACCATCATTAGTTGAAAACGTGGCCACAGCCTTCGTATAACCGTTTTCGTCATCACCCGTCCATGTCCATACCGCTTCTCCGTATGTACGGGCAGTTGCGGTATACGTTGCCGTATACGTCGCATCCGCAGTAACTGCGCCGATTGCGGGAGTCCAGCCTGAGAAGGTAAAATAGTAATCTTCAGTGGCTGCCTTTGTCGGAGTGCCTCCGTCATATACGGGCATTTCTCCGTATACCATTTCTTTCTTCTGCAGTTCGGTACCGTCTTCATTCAGGAATTTTACCGTATAAGTTTTTACTTTTACCGTAATCGTCAGGTCACCGGAGACCTTCGTAAGACGGTAACCGTTGGGAATTCCCGTATCATCCGGCCCCTTCAAATTTTTGTATGCCGTGGTCGGAGCAGCGGTGACGCTTTCCAATTCATAACCGGGTTCCAAATTGACCACAAAGTTGATCTGTCCGTCTCCGGAACAATCGATCAACCCCGTATCACTGTTGCGCGGATGAGCGCTTGCAGCCTGATCCACATGGGCACCGCCGATATCCTGAGTCTCATATACCGTAACGGAGGCACCCGGATCGCAGGTGATGGTCGCCGTCCTGAGCACCTCACCGCAAACGCTACAAGTGCCATCCACATAATTATGAGCAATTTTCGGCAGAGTTTCCGTATAGCTGTCGCCGCATATCGGGCAGGTATAAACAACCGAACCGTCAGCGGTACAAGTCGCCGCAGTTATTTCCGCAGCATATTGATGTTCACAAGTTGCGGGATCCACATAAGTGGGATCATAATAATTGTTATGGAACCACAGTGACCGGGTTGTGATATAGGTCTTCAGATTCTCGGCATAGTTGGGCCAGTCCGTTTTAGAGTTCGTTGTTGCCAAGTAGGTCTGCTGATATGGGCTTGAACCCAAAGAAGTCTGTTTGGCATAATAATGGTTATCTTTTCCCGTATTATGGCCAAGATCATTGACCTTAATGTGATTCATTCTGGCAGAGGCATCGATTTCGTTGATCATTTGATTTGTATCATCAGACAAATCATCAAAGAATGAGCGATTCTTATTGTATTGTTTTTCGACTTCTTCTCTAAAATCCTCATGCTTTGTATATAAAGTCTTATAAATAGACGTCTTGTATTCTGTAACGTTTTGAATAAAAACTCCCTCTGCGTTTCTACGGTCACCATTCCTGCGGTCATCCGCTTTACCCAAAGATGAGTTTTGATAAACCGAACCCATGGCATTATCCAAATCCCAGAGCGGGCCGGCAATCAGTTTATCGTTATCGGTCTGACCGTCGCGGTGGAACAGGATACTCCCGGCACAGATGTCATAGCTCTTAACGTACTCATGCATAAGATACATTTTGGCGAAGCTCTCGATATCGATATAATCGGTATAACGTTTGCCCTTGTCATTGTAGCCGGTATCGGAACGCATGGCATCCCATGCGTCCTGAAGCCAGGACTGAATTTCGCCGGCGGCCGCTTCCATATTTTCGGGACTCTCATCAACGACACCGTCCTTCAGAAGGAGATTATCACCCATTTTCTTTACGGTGATACGATTATAACAGGAATCCCAACCGAAAGCTTCTTTCAAGCCTTCAAGGGTAAACTGAGGATCACCGCCATTGGCTACAGCAGGTTCTTTATAGTTATCTTCCTCGATCATAAAACCGTTTTTGGTTACAAAAGAATCGGTTTTGGGCGTAACGGTATAGCAGCCCTGATACTCGCCGTTCATCCAAACATCGGCCGAAGCGGTATCCTGGCCGATGCCGATCTCATAAGCCAGATGAAAACCGGAGCGATTACAGAGCAAACTGCGATCCAAAACTTCTGCAAGCAAGGTCCATTTTTTGGTTTTAGCTGAATCAATACCGGGAAAGTTGATCTTAGAATCCAACGTAATATTATATGGTTTTTTATCGTCCGATTCTTTCCACGTAGCGTTGCCGCGCCCCTTGATTTTGGGCATACCGTACCACTGACCGTTGATGTTGACTCTGCCGCTGCATTCGATATTATGCTCTTTGTCCCCATCCATTTGGGCAACGGTAGGTTTCCCGTCGCTCTCATCGATATCAATGAAAACAGCCGGTACGCCGACGGAGCCCTGATAGGTAATCATTTTAAATGATGTCGTCTGACTCCCATTCCGGAAGCTGTAGGTTTTTTCAGTATTCACCGGCGGAATGGGACAGCTGCCGCTTGTGTAGCTCACGCCGTCGACCGTTAATTGCAGATCACCGTCCCAGGAAAGAAAACATTCTTCCAAATCAGCATTGCCGGGCAGATACAACTGATAAATATAGGTCGTGCCCGTTAGGGATTTAAAAACATCGATCTGCGCGGGAATACCGTTCGTCTCTGTCGACGCCACCCACATATTCGGGGGTTCTACGGCAGCCCGGGCACCAAACGCAAAGAAAAGACTGATAAACATTATCAATAATAGAGGTATTCTGCGCTTTTTCCAATTCATATCCTATCCTCCCGTTTCTTTACAAAAATGCATTGTTCGGACTCTTTACGTTGTAAAAATAATCATTAGTTCACAATATAAAAATATTCTAATAACACACTAATATTTTATCACTTTTCTTCAAATCATACAATGCATATTTCCCATATTTATTTCTGTATAATATCAATTTATGCCTACTCCTTTGATCTGCTTTTTTTTAAAAGAATTAAAAAAGCCTGCCGAATTATCGGCAGGCTTCATGAGCCGTCGTCTTTTAATAAAGCTTGGCACCCGCGGGGATGTGAGAATCAACCATAAGAAGCTGAAGCTTTTCTTCCTCCCCTTCCTTATGAACGGCACTGAGCAGCATACCGCAGGATTCAATACCCATCATTTTCCGTGGCGGCAGGTTAACAATGGCAATGCAGGTTTTACCGACCAATTCTTCCGGTTCGTAATAGGCATGGATACCGCTTAAAATCGTTCTTTCTTCTCCACTGCCGTCATCCAGCGTAAAGTTCAGGAGCTTCTTTGATTTGGGCACGGCTTCGCACGATAGTACTTTCACCGCGCGAAAATCAGATTTACTGAAGGTTTCAAAATCAACCTGATCTTCAAACAAGGGTTCGATCACAACATTGGAAAAGTCGATCTTTTCATCTAAAACGGGAGCATTTTCCGGCAATTTCATTTCACCCTTAGGTGCATCCAGCGGTTTCATAGTCGGGAAAAGAAGAACGTCACGGATGGAAACGCTGTCCGTCATCAGCATGACGAGACGGTCGATGCCGATACCGATGCCGCCCGTGGGTGCGAGGCCGTATTCCATGGCGGTGAGGTAATCCTCATCAAGCGGATGCGCTTCATCATCGCCCTGGCTTCTCAATTTCATCTGCGCTTCAAAGCGTTCCCGCTGATCAAGGGGATCATTCAATTCGGAAAAGGCATTGCAGAGCTCACGCCCGAGAACAAAACCTTCAAAGCGATAAGTGAAATTGGGATCCGGCATCTTTTTGGCCAGCGGAGAAATTTCAATGGGATAATCCGTGATTGCCGTAGGCTGAATCAAATGTTCCTCAACGGTGGCATCAAAAAGAGCATTTAAGATATAGCCCTTGCTGGAGACGTTAGCATCTTCAAGATCGATACCTTTTTCTTTAACGGCAGCAAGCATATCTTCGGCAGATTCATAATCGTAGTAGTTGATGCCGCTGTATTTCTTGACCGCTTCCACCATCGTCATGCGTTCAAAATGAGAAAAATCCAATTCCACGCCCTGACAGAGGCAGGTTGTTGAACCGTTCACGGCAAGGCAGACATTTTTCAGAAGATCTTCGGCAAGATCGATCATGCCTTCATAATCGGAAAAAGCTTCATAAAGCTCCATCAGAGTAAATTCCGGATTATGACGAATGTCGATACCCTCATTGCGGAAGACGCGGCCGATCTCATATACTTTTTCCAAACCGCCGACAATAAGCCGTTTCAGATGTAATTCCAAGGCAATACGGCAATACATTGTCATATCCAGCGCATTATGATGGGTAACAAAGGGACGAGCGGCAGCACCACCGGCCAGCGTATGCAAAACCGGGGTTTCCACTTCCATATAACCGTGATTGTCCAGATAATTGCGGATGGCGCTGATGATTTTGGAACGTTTGATAAAAACGTCTTTCACTTCGGGATTGGTAATGAGATCCACATAGCGCTGACGGTAGCGGATCTCCGTATCGGTAAGACCGTGGAATTTTTCGGGCAGAGGGCGAAGACTCTTCGCCAAGATCCGCCAATCTTCCACACGAACGGAAATTTGACCGCGCTGGGTACAAAAGACTTCACCGCTTACGCCGATGGTATCACCGATATCGAGAAGCTTGATTTCTTTAAATTTCTCTTCACCGAGAAGATCGATCTTGAAAAAAAGCTGGATCCTGCCTTTAATATCGCTTAATTCCATAAACGATACTTTGCCGTGACCGCGAACGGACATGATGCGGCCGGCAAGGGTCACTTTCTCCCCTTCCATTTCTTCAAAATGATCGGTAATATCAACGGAATAATGGCTGCGGCTGAAACGCTGACCGAAAGGATCGATGCCGCGGGCGCGAAATTCTTCCATCTTTTCCCGGCGAACCAGCATCTGATCGTTCAGTTCGATCTGCGCGGCGCCGTTTTTTTCCTTTTTTTGCTTTTCTGCCATAAGGAGCCTCATTTCTTGATATCGATGATCTTATATTTGATGGTACCGACAGGAGCCGCCACATCGACGACGGAACCGACGGTTTTTCCGAGAATGGCTTCGCCGACGGGAGATTCATTGGAAATCTTATTTTCCATCGGATCGGCCTCCATGGAGCCGACAATGGAATAAACCATATTTTCACCGTATTCGATATCTTCCAACACTACAGTGCACCCCATAGAGACCTTTTTCGCGCCGGAATCTTCTTCTTCGATAATTTTGGCGTGAGCCAGCTTATCTTCAAGTTCTACGATACTGCCTTCAATAAATGCCTGTTCGTTTTTGGCATCATCATATTCCGAGTTTTCGGAAAGGTCACCGAAATCGATGGCCTGTTTGATCCTGGCAGCGACTTCCTTACGACGTACGGTCTTGAGATTTTCCAGCTTTTCTTCCAGCTTTTTA
>CACXDX010000166.1 GCA_902766525.1 uncultured Bacillota bacterium
CGGCGCGGCGAATCATCATTGACAGCGCTTTCTCCGCCGTTGTATAATTTTATACGGAAGAAAAAATTTTGCGAGAGGAGGGAAAAGCATGGATATTCTCGTCGTCGACGGCGACCGCAAGATCCGCAATCTGCTTGACGTGACGCTGAAGGCTCAGGACTATCGCTGCACCGCCGTGAGCTACGGCGAAGCCGCCCTTTCCCTCGTCTCCGCCAACAATCCCGATATCGTCCTTCTTGAACTGGTGCTCCCCGATATGGACGGCGCCGAGCTGATCCAGGCCATCCGCGATTTCTCCGACGTGCCGATCATCGTCGTCAGCGGCCGCAAGGAGGATTCCGATAAAGTCGTGGCGCTGGACGCAGGCGCCGATGATTATCTGACCAAACCCTTCTCCGTTGAGGAATTGCTGGCCCGCATCCGCGTGATGGAGCGCCGCTTCCTGCGGGAAGTCAAGGAGGAGACGGTCTTCGTCAACGGCGATCTCCGCATCGACTACGCCTCCGGCAGCGTCAGTGTGGCGGGTGTCGAGATTCATCTCACCCCCGCTGAGTATAAGCTTCTCTGTCTGCTGGCCAAAGACGTCGGCCGCGTCCTCACCAATACTTATCTGACCCGGGAGATCTGGGGCGATAGCTGGGATCACCATGTGATGACCCTTCGCGTCTTCATGGCCACCCTCCGCAAAAAGCTGGCCGCTGCCGGCGGCGACAGGGAGCGCATCCGCACCCACACCGGCGTCGGCTATCGCCTCCTCAAAGAATAGAAAAACAAGTATGAAATTAAAAAGCCATCTCCGCTGATAACGGAGACGGCTTTTTTTTATGTTCTCATCTCGGGTTCATTATTTGGTTTTTCAGACGCCGGCCAAGGGCAGCATAACTTCGGTAACGTGAAACCGTTCATCCTTGATGGTTTGGATATCGATAACCATGCGTTCAATGGCCGTTCCCTTTAATTTCAGTTGGTGCTGTTCCGTCCAGGAACGTAGTTTCCGATAGGTATCCTTTATTTCCCGATGAGAGCCGATATGGATGGCTGAGGCGACACTGTATCCTCCCAAAGTCGTGGTGCTGATTTCCGGCGAGCAGCGTGGATTGATTTCCATATGCATAAATATGAGCTGCTTTTCTCCGGAGAAGATTCTGTTCAAATCTTCATATTCCAGATACAAGGGACCGTAGAGTTTTAATTTGGCGGCATTGGCGTCGCTGCGCAGAGAGCGGTTTTCGTCCCCACCTTCATCATTAACGCTGGTGCACTTACTCATGGTTTTCAGCTCGCGCATTTTTTTGATCTCGAAGGGGATTTTTTTCTGTTTCAGATAATTCAAACCTTCTTTTACCAGATTTTTCCAGGCGATCAGATTTTCTTCCGCGAACAGCTCTTCTCGAATGATTTCTTCCTTTTCCGTTATGACATCATCAAAGAAAGCAACGATCTCGGGCAGGTCTTCGGCATTAAAGAAAGATTTGATTTTTTCCAAAGAGACATGAGAATCCTGAAAGTATTTGATGGCAAAGAGTTTTGATATCTCATCGGCGTTGTAATAGCGGTATCCCGTCTGATCATTGCGTTTTTCCGGTTGCAAAAGGCCGATCTGATCGTAATAGCGCAATGTCTTTAAGGATATGTCATATTTTTTATTAATTTCACCCGTGGAGAGAAATTTTTTTTCCATGCTATAATCACTCCTTAACTTTAATTGCCGCGGAAGCTGCCAGTACAGCCAGGACGAGACCGATGGAGAGCGCGTAGACGATATCGTAACCGAACTCCGGATCGTTCCCGAAAAAATTTAAGATACCTGTGATGATGGCCAAAGTGATGCTGTTGCCGAGGGTCTGAGCCAAATGCACGGCGCCGACCGCATAAGGCCGGATCTCTTCGGAAACGTAATTTTGAGCCGCAAGAGAGAAAGCATGGGTGATAAACAGGACATACAGTCCGAAAAGAATCATTCCCGTGTTCACGATAAAGAGCGGTGTATCGGTTCCGACCCACAGCGCGAAGAAGAGACAGATCGCAGTCATAAGCAGGCATGAAGCTGCGGATATCCCATGCAGTTTCCCCGAACGAGCCAAGTAAGAGGTGAAGGCCGGCCCGAAAAAGAGAATGAAAAGGGATTGCAGCATAACGGATATGCCCGTTGTGAATCCGGAGAAATGCATGTGAACCAGCATATAGTAAGAAAAAGAATAGTAAAAAAATGCGGCGGA